>JAAYSY010000023.1 GCA_012518235.1 Bacteroidales bacterium | reverse complement strand
TTGCCAACTCTTGATTTATTGAAAGATTATGTGAATAGTGAGCCATTAGTCAATATGGAGGAGCAAAATGAGAATAAAAACAATATCATAAGTACATTAAGAAGCTTTGGCATTGAAATTAATACAATTAAAGCTACAGTAGGTCCTACCGTAACGCTATATGAAATTACACCAGAACGTGGAGTTCGTATTTCAAAAATCAGAGGGTTGGAAGATGATATAGCTTTAAGTCTTGCTGCTTTGGGTATACGTATTATTGCTCCTATACCAGGCAAAGGAACGATTGGAATTGAAGTTCCTAATTCTAAACCTCAGATAGTATCTGGGCGATCTATATTAGGTACTAAAGCTTTTAGAGACTGTACCTATGAATTGCCCGTAGCTTTTGGGAAAACCATAACAAATGAGGTTTTTATGGTGGACTTATGTAAAATGCCTCATATTTTAGTGGCTGGTGCTACTGGTCAAGGTAAATCTGTGGGTTTGAATACGATGATTGCCTCCTTATTATATAAGAAACACCCAGCAGAATTAAAGTTTGTACTTATAGACCCCAAAAAGGTTGAGTTTAGTATTTATTCTGTTATTGAAAAGCATTTTTTAGCTAAGTTACCCGATGAGGAAGAACCTATTATAACCGATGTAACCAAAGTTGTACAAACTTTAAATTCTGTTTGTGTAGAAATGGATAGTCGTTATGATTTGCTTAAAGCAGCACATGTTAGAAATATTAAAGAGTACAATAAGAAATTTATAAATAGACAGTTAAATCCCAATAAAGGACATCGATATATGCCTTATATAGTAGTCATCATTGATGAGTTTGGGGATTTAATTATGACTGCAGGAAAAGATATAGAATTACCTATAGCCCGTATAGCACAATTAGCACGTGCTGTGGGAATACATATGGTTATTGCAACACAACGCCCAACTACTAATATAATAACAGGTACTATTAAGGCTAACTTTCCAGCACGAGTAGCTTTTCGTGTTTCATCTATGATGGACTCTAGGACTATTTTAGATAGACCAGGAGCCAATCAACTAATAGGACGAGGAGATATGTTGTTTTTACAAGGTGCAGATCCTATGCGTGTACAGTGTGCATTCATTGATACTCCTGAAGTGGACAACATAACTAAATACATAGCAAAGCAACAAGGTTATACCTCAGCCTTTGAGTTACCAGAGTATAAGGAGGAAGCAGAACTCGCTCCTGGAGAAGTTGATATGAGTAATTTAGATTCACTTTTTGAGGAAGCGGCTAGTTTAGTTGTTGCACAACAACACGGTTCTACATCTATGTTGCAAAGAAGATTCTCTATAGGGTATAATAGGGCAGGACGTATTATGGACCAGTTAGAGGCTGCAGGTATTGTAGGTCCTGTTGATGGTAGTAAACCGAGAGATGTGTTATGCTCTACAGAGGCAGACTTGACTATGAAATTGAACAATTTATAAATAGGGAGTGTTATTACATACGATGAAACGAATAGTTAGTTTTGTTTTACTGGTTTTCTTAATGGGAACCGTATGGAGCCAGCAAGCTAGACAGGCGCGAAAAGTGCTAGATCAAACATCTGAGGTGTTTAATACAAATGGTGGAATTCGAGTGGATTTTACAATAGTAGCAACAAAAGATCAACGATTAGTTGATAAATCAGATGGGCGATTATTTTTACAGGAGGAGTGTTTTAAACTAGAAACACCCGAATTGAAAAATTGGTTTGATGGAAAAACACAATGGAGCTATTTGTTAGTCAATGAAGAGGTAAATGTAATTAATCCGACTGAAGAAGAGTTAGAGTCAATTAATCCTTATCGATTATTATTGAGTTATAAGAAAGGGTACACCTACGCAATAGGTGGTATAACATCGTTTCAAAATAAGTCAATCATAGAGGTTATACTTAAAAGTACACAGAAAGATAGTGATATTGATTCTGTTGTATTATATATAGATAAGGTGAATTCATTGCCACTCTATCTAAAGATTAAACTTCACGATAGAACAGAAAGTGAAATTTGGGTTAAAGATTATTTAATGAATCAAACCTATAGTAAATCGTTCTTTCAGTTTGAGGAATCCAAGTACCCTTCCGTTGACATTATTGATTTGAGATAACTTTAATATGATGACCTTATCTTAGATGAATATTGAATTTATTGTGTGTGATAATATGTAATAACCCTTAATAAGAATTAATTATGAGTGATATAGAAAAAGTAAGATGTTTAATTATAGGTTCGGGTCCTGCTGGATATACAGCAGCTATTTATGCTGGACGTGCTAATCTGTCTCCTGTATTGTATGAAGGATTACAGCCTGGAGGACAATTAACGACAACTACTGATGTAGAAAACTTTCCTGGTTATCCGCAATCTATAACAGGAACAGAGTTAATGGAAGACCTAAAAAAACAAGCTGAACGATTTGGAGCTGATATACGTTTTGGTATGGCAACAGCCTCAGATTTATCTAAAGCACCTTATAAAATTACTATTGATGAGAAAAAAGTAATTGAAGCGGATACTGTAATTATCTCTACGGGAGCTACGGCTAAGTATTTAGGATTAGAAGATGAGAAAAAATATCAAGGTATGGGAGTTAGTGCTTGTGCTACTTGCGATGGTTTTTTCTATCGAAATAAAGAAGTTGCTGTTGTAGGTGGTGGAGATACTGCATGTGAAGAGGCTTTGTTTTTAGCTAGCTTAGCATCTAAAGTTTATTTGGTAGTACGCAAGGATTATTTGAGAGCATCTAAAATTATTCAAGAACGAGTTTTTAAGAATGATAAAATAGAAGTTCTTTTTGAACATAATGCAATAGGTCTTTATGGAGACGATGGGGTAGAAGGTGTGCATTTAGTGAAGAGAAAAGGAGAAGCTGATGAGGAGAAATATGATTTGCCTATTTCTGGATTTTTCTTAGCTATTGGCCATACTCCTAATTCGGATATATTTAAGCCTTATCTTAAAACAGATGATGTAGGTTATATTTTAACTGAGCCAGGTACTCCTAAAACAAATGTTCCAGGAGTTTTTGCGGCAGGAGATGTGGCAGATCCTATTTATCGTCAAGCGGTAACTGCTGCTGGATCGGGTTGTAAAGCGGCTATTGAAGCTGAGCGTTATTTATCTGAAAAAGGATTATAAAAAAGTAGAAGAACGGTAATTTATAAATTACACTAGATATTAAAAGAGCCTACCATTTACTTGGTAGGCTCTTTTAATATGATTGAGTTGTATTTAATTAGCAACCTCTGGTAATTCGTTTAAATGCTAAATAGCGAAAAATGTAACATCTAGATGTACTACATTAAGACTATTTATTCTTAGTTTAAGACATTTACTTCAAGAGCGTTTTTGAAATAAGTAGGAGTGATAAGGATGATTATCTTTAGACGTAATATGTTATTATTAAAAAAGAAACCATGAAAAACACGAATTTAACACTGCTACTTATTAAGATAAATAAAACGATTATAAGTATAATTCTTTTATTATCTTTTTTTACGCTCTACAATTGCAGTAGCGATCCAAAAGAGGACACGTTACCAGAAACGGAAAATACTAAAAGTAAATCTATTTTTATTACTACAGATTGTACTATGCCATCAACAGGCATGATAACTGTTGAGTATGATGATTCTCCTAAAGAACATGATATTGATAAAGTAGTCGATTTAATTAAAGACAGCTATTTCTATACTAATCATGATAAGGTTTGGATTACCTGGAAAAACAAAACACCTTTTGTTGCTGATACCTATTTTTTGACTTCATCAATTAGTAATCCTGAAAAAGATCCTGTGTCATGGGTTATGTATGCATCAGCAGATAATACCAATTGGGTTCCAATAGATAAACAGAGTAATGTAGTGTTTTCTAGTAGATTAGAGAAGAAAATATTTAAAGTAAGTATAAGTAAGGAGTATTTATTTTATAAAATTGTATTACAAGGTGATAATCCAAGTTCTTCCATACAGTTATCTCAGTGGGGTATTACGCAACAAGAAGAATTAGAAGACAAAGACGATCCTAAATCTATAAAAATAGAAGGAGAATCTACTATGATAGGATCTGGTGTTTTAACTGCTCAGTTTTCAGATTCACCTAAAAATGAGGATATTAATAATCTAGTGGATTTAAATGAGAAGACCACTTATACAAGTCATCATAAAAAGGTTTGGTTAACCTGGCAATCGGATGGACGTTTTAATGCAAATATCTATTACTTGACTTCTGCTGCAGAAGATGCGAATAACGACCCTCGAAGTGTTGCACTTTATGGCTCTAACGATAATAAGTTTTGGTTTCCTTTAGATCAACAGGAGAGAGTAAAATTTTCTAAGCGAAATGAGCAACTCTTCTTTTCATTCACTAATAATGAGGCTTTCATTTTTTATAAAATTGAATTAACAGCTCAAGAAAAGTCATCGATAAAGTTGTCACAATGGGGATTAGTTGCTAGTTATGATGATAGTGATTTAATTAAAAAGTATAGTAGAAGAAATAAGCACTCTGAAAAAACACCAATGGGTACGATTTTTGAGAATTGTAGAAAGACGACTACTGAAGACTTAGAATGGTTAGCTAACCCAACAAATGAACCTAAACTCATTGATGGTTTAGATGCAACATGGCAAAAGAAAACTATAAGTAATTTATACCCTTTTGGTGATGCTAATATGGCAGATATTAATCAGCATGCGATTGGTGATTGTTCTGGTATTGCGGCTTTAGGTTCTTTAGCCTATATGCACCCAGAATATATTAAGAGCATTATAACAAAAGAGAGTGATGATGTGTATGTTGTTACAATGTTTGATCCACAAGGGGAAAGAATAAAGGTGAAGTTGAGTTCTACTTTTTTATCAAATACAAAAGGGGAGGTGGTGCAAGTAACCAGTAAGAATAATCAGCTTTGTTGGTCAACGGTATTAGAAAAGGCTATCATGAAATATAATGATTGTTATGATATGAATCCATATATTGGAGGAATTGGTAGTGATGCAATGATTGCTCCATTGGTAGGGAATGGAGATAGTTACGCTTATGATAGTTGGGAAATAACTCCAGATGATATGCAGAGAGCTGTGAGAGCGTCTTTAGCAAGGGGAGAAATTGTAACTGCATTTTTTACAAAAGGAGATCAAGATTTTATGAGTTATAAAACGCAAACTAAAACAGTAAATGCTCACGGTTATTCTGTGAGTTTGTCTCGATATGGAAACCAACTTTTCTCAATGCGAAATCCTTGGGGGTGGCATCCTAACAATATATTAGATGGTTTATTAGATATTCCTACGAGTCAAGATGTTAATAGAAATATGATTATTTGTATTATGTCTAGTGGTAAAGCAGGTGATAATGCTGTTTATATGCCCTATAATCCACCTTTGTAGGTTTTGATTGCTATATATATAATAAATCCCTTATCTAATGGATCGGTCTAATTCTATTAGTTAAGGGATTTCTTGATCCTCATTTACTACCATTCCTTTGTATTTATTGGGCAAAGCACTTTCAACGGCAGCATACGCTTCTTTTATAGATTCACGAATCATTTTAGGTGTTTGTTCTTTAGCTGGAATAGGAGGATGTATAGTTAAAGATAAGGGATGCCAATGCACCCATTTTCCTGTACGAGGTAACACTTCAAAAGCTCCTGTTATTGTAATAGGTACAATAGGAAGTTGCAAATCACTAGCCAGTTGGAATGCCCCTTTTTTGAAATATCCCATATGACCTGTAAACGTTCTAGCTCCTTCAGGAAAAACAACCAATGAAACTCCATTGGTAAGCGATTCTTTTGCTCTCTCTATAGTTTCTGCTATTTTTTTAGGACCTGAGCGATCAACAAAAATATGTCCTGCACTTTCGCAAGCTTTACCAACAAAAGGGATTTTTCTTATACTCTTTTTCATCATCCATTTGAAGTTTCTTCCTAAGAATCCGTAAATGAGAAAAACATCGAATAGCCCCTGATGATTAGCTACTATAATATAAGATTGCTTGTGTTCTAAATTATTTTTCCCTCTGATTTGGACGGGTAGTAAGAGTAAAAAACAGATTAGTTGAGACCAAATTTTCCCAGGATAATACCCCCAAAAATGAGCTCCGCCTATTAGAGAACCTATTATAGTAACAAGTGCAGTTAGTATGGTAAGAACCAATATTAAAGGTAGAGCAAAACAAACTAAATAAATAGCATAGATTACTTTCATTTTTGTTTAAGTCATCTGATTAACCAGACAAAAATAGCAATATAAAATAATAATGCGTGATTATTTTATATATTTGTTAAAAGTTAATAAAGAACTCCTATGTTAAGAATACTTCATACTGCAGATTGGCATTTAGGTCAAACATTTTTTGGTTATGATCGTACAAAAGAACATTTGCATTTTCTAAAATGGTTAAGTAATGAAATAGAAAAGAGAGAAATAGATGTTGTACTTATTAGTGGAGATGTTTTCGATGTTTCTAATCCTTCTTCTGCTTCTCAGCGGATATTTTATCAATTTATAAGTAATGTTTTATCGAATAATGTAAATCTACAAATAGTTATAATTGCTGGAAATCATGATTCAGCTTCTCGTTTAGAGGCTCCTCAGCCGTTATTAGATGAAGAAAGGGTTGTTATTAAAGGACTTATTTCGAAGATGCATAATGATGATATTGATTACGAATCTTTAATTGTCAATCTTAGAAATAAGAAAGGTGAAGTAGAAGCGTTATGTCTTGCAGTCCCTTTTTTAAGACAAGGAGATTACCCTACACGTTCTAATGGTAAGAGTAACTCATATTCAGAAGGAGTTCAAGCTTTTTATGTTGAGATTTTGGAGAAAGCAAAACAATTAAAAACCGAAAATCAAGCTTTAATTGCTATGGGGCATTTGCATACCATAAATGCAGTTCATGCTGAGAAGGATCATAGTGAACGGATAGTTATTGGTGGTTTAGAACGTATATCTCCTGATGTTTTTACTGATGATTTGGCTTACACAGCATTGGGTCATATTCATAAAGCACAACGTGTAAATAAGCGCGAGAATATAAGATATGCTGGAACACCATTACCAATGTCTTTTTCCGAAATTGACTATACACATGGTGTTGTTGAGGTGGTTATTAATAATGGGAAGTTACAGTCCATAGATAAGCATACATATGAACCGCTAGTTCAATTAATTAGAATACCCCCATTGCGTGTTGGTGCATTATCACCCGCTGAGTTATTGAATGAACTACAAGCCCTTCCTTCTATTCATAAAGATAGTTGTTTTGATCATTATCCATTCCTAGAAATAAATGTGTTGTTAACTGAACCTGAACCTTTGTTAAAGAATAAAATAGAAGAGATAGTGAGTCATAAAGCTGTCCGTTTGGCAAGTATACGTTCTCACTTTAAAAATGATAAGGCCGATGATGATAAACAACTTACTGGTGAATTGAAAGGATTAGAGGAGAAAGCTCCAATAGATGTGGCTAAATCATACTATAAGAAATTATATAATGTTGATATACCCCGAGATTTGCAAGAGTTGTTTTTAGAGGTTAATTTATTAATTGAAACGAAGAAGGAGAAATGAAAATATTAGCTATCCGATTAAAAAATTTAGCCTCGCTAGAGGGAGAAGTTGAAATAGATTTTGAAAAAGAACCTTTAAAATCGGCAGGTCTATATGCTATATCTGGTCCTACAGGGTCGGGAAAATCGACTATATTAGATGCCTTGTGTTTAGCTTTATACGATGCCACTCCAAGATTTAGGGCTACATCAGAGAGTGTTTTTTTACAAGATGTTAAAGATCGTAAGATAAACCAATCGGATGTTAGAAATATCTTGAGAAGGGGAACAAGTGATGGTTATGCAGAAGTTGACTTTATTGGTTCTAACAAATCATATTATCGGTCAAGGTGGTCTGTAAGGCGTGCTTATGGAAAAGCAGATGGAGCATTACAACCTCAGGAAATAACTGCTAAAAATTTAACTACAAACACAGATCTACAAGGCACTAAAACCGAAATATTAAATCAGTTAGTTACTTATATAGGCTTGAGTTATGAACAATTTACCAGAACAGTTTTATTAGCCCAAAATGAGTTTGCTACATTTCTAAAATCGAAAGAGGAGGATAAAGCTGAGCTATTGGAGAAGCTAACTGGAACTGAAATTTATTCTCAGATATCTCAAGAAATATATAAACGATCAAAAGAGGAATCGAATGTAATCAATTCGTTGCAAGGCCAATTCGAACAAATAAAGGTTTTAGATAAGGATGAATTAACTAATTATGAAGCTCAAGAAGTCAATTTAGAGAAAGAGATTTCTAAAAGAGAAAATACAATAAAAGAGTTAAATAAACAGAGTGAGTTATTAAAAGAACTCACAAAAGCTCTAGGTGAAAGAAATGAAAAGAAGAAATACATAATTCAGGAAGAAAGTAGAGTAAAAACCAATCATAAAGAAATAGAGCAGCATGATACGCTTATTAAACAGTTTGAAGAGGGAAAAAAATTAAGACTGATTGAGATAGAGAAAGCTAAAATTTTAGATGTTCAAATTGCTAATAAGCAGGGGGAAGTTAATAAAGAGTTGGAGCGCTTAAAGAAGTTAAGTAAAGAAAAAGAGAATATTCAAGCCGAAGAAAGAAGTAACGATCAGGCGATTAAGGCTCTTTTAGCAGATATATCTCGCTCATTTGATGTTAAAGAGCCATCTTACGAAGCTAATATAGCACTTCTGAAGCAAATGAATGAGGAGCTGGAAGAAGGTGAAAAAATAAATAAGAAACTTTTACTCAAAAAGGAAGCGATTAAGATTGACGAGTTAATGACAGAGCAAAGTTCTTTATTAAAACAGCAAGTGCATTATGAAGATTTGCAAAAACAATATGAAAACTGGATTAGTTTATCTAAGCAGATTTCAGATGAAGAAAAAGAGCTTAATGGTTATAAGCAACAAATTGAGAACAAAGAAAAGAGTTTACTTATAAATAAAGAGAAAAAAGCCAATAGAGAGTTATCTTTTGTCAAGATTAAGGACCTTTATGAGCAACAAAAAATGGCTATAAGTAAAGATGTTAAGCTACTGAGAAAGTCGCTTACAAAAGATGCACCTTGTCCTGTTTGTGGCAGCAAAGAGCATCCTTATTTCAATAGTGAAGAGGTGGATGTGTTATTTCAAAAGATAGAAAAACAGTATAAAGAAGAAGAAATAGGCTTAAAAGAGCTTGAGAAAAGCATCAATGATTTGAATGCTGAATTAGCTAAATCCAAAATGCAAGAAAAAAATAGTCTTAATTTATTAGCTAATTATAACCAAAAACTAAAAGATATAAAGCTCACAGAAGAACAGTATAGTAATGATTATTTTTCAAATAAATTAAAAGAAATAAATAAGAAACTAACATTAGCCAAGGAACGAATATCAGATTATAATACATTAGATAAAAAATGGAGTTCTAATAATGGGAAAATAGAACAACGTAGGAAAGCACTGAATGATTTTAGGAATAAAATAGAAGAGTTAAAAACCAAACAAGCGAATCTATCTGTATTGAAAGATAATTTAGAGAAGATAAATAAGGAGTTCTTAAATCAAGAAAAAGAACTTAAAGAAGTAACAGAGAAAGTCAAAGATTTACAAAATAATAGAAACTCTCTTTTAGGTGGAAGAAAAGTAACGGAGGAAGAAAAAAACATTGAGGAGCAGTCTAAAAAGCTAATCGAAAAAAAAGAACTTTTGCGTTCTGGAAATGATAAAATGAAACAAAATCTTGCTTCTTTGCAAGGACAGTTGGAACAGCTTACAAAACAGATAGAAGGGCTTGAAGAGCAAAAGTCTAACATGAAAGAGGTTCCCAATAATTTACCTCAAGAGTTGGACTTACAATTACGTCAGCAAAGACAAGATAACGAAAAATTAATAACGTTAAAAACGTTATTAAAGCAAGATGAGAACTCAAGAAAAGCTAAAGCTGATTTTGAGAAAAAATTAAAAAAACAAGCTGTTATTGCTGAAAAATGGAAAAAATTAGATTCTTTGTTTGGAAGTGCTGATGGGAAAAAATTCAAAGTTATAGCACAAGGGTATACCTTAAATTTGTTGTTGCGTTATGCTAATAAGCATTTGTCTTATTTAGCTAAACGTTACGAGCTTAAACAAGTTTCAGAACAATTGACTTTACAAGTTGTCGATCGTTATATGTTGGATGAGGTTCGAACAGTTCATTCATTATCGGGTGGCGAGTCTTTTTTAGTCTCTTTGGCGTTAGCTTTAGGGTTATCTTCCCTTTCCAGCAGAAACTTAAATGTGGATTCTCTTTTTATTGATGAAGGATTTGGTTCGTTAGATGCTGAGACACTTAATATGGCCATGGAGGCCTTAGAACAACTTCAGTTACAAGGACGGAAAATAGGAGTAATATCTCACGTTCAAGAAATGAGTGAACGCATTCCTGCTCAAATAAAGATACAAAGAGGACATAGTGGTCGCAGTACGGTTTCAATAATTGGATGAAAAAGAAGTATAGTAGAAGAACTTTTTAAGGTATTTTCTTATTCAGAGTTATAACTGTAATTTCTGGCCAAGCTCCCCAGCGTAAAGGAGGGCCAACAGAGCCTAATCCAATATTTACATATAAGCTTTGGTCATTTTCTGTATACATACCACTCCATTCAGGATAAACTTTAGAGGCTAATGAGAATGATCCAATTTGGAACTGCATTGCATGGGTATGTCCTGCTAATGTTAACGGGATAGCTGTTTCTGGCAGAACTTCACGTCTCCAATGTGTAGGATTATGACTTAGTAAGATTTGAAAATACTTCTCTGTGTTTTCAGCTGCTTTTTTAAGATCTCCATATTGTGCAAAAGGAGGTTCTCCATCATTTTCCACTCCAATAAGTGCAATGGAGTCATTTCCTCTTGTTAGAAAGGTATGCTCATTATTTAAAAGCTTCCATCCCATTTGTGCTTGTTTGTTTTCTAGATCTCGTACATTTTGTTCTCTATCAGCATTACTTTTCCATAGTTTATAATAGGGACCGTAATCATGATTTCCTAAAACAGAATAAACGCCATCGGTAGCTTTTAGTTGTGATAATGTTTCAATAAAGGGGTCTATTTCATCTGCTTTATTATTAACTAAGTCACCGGTAAATACAATTAAATCAGGATTTTGTCTATTGACCAAATCTACAATTTGTTGTACGGGTTTTGTATTGCTGTACCAGCTCCCTAAATGAAAATCTGATATTTGAACTATTTTATAATTATTAAAAGAAGGTGGTATTTTAATGTGAGCATATTTAACTGGTTTAATTGTAAATTGTGTTCTTCCAAAGATAGAGCCATATAGTAGCATAAAAACTATAGCGAAACTTACAATCCACCCAACACCTAGAATTGCTTTTCTTATTTTTTGTTTTTTATAAAATAGAAAGCTCAATAAGGATGTAACTGTTAAAAACACCAAAGGATTTACAATGAGGAAATAACAAATAATGTAAATACCCATTGCTTTTGGATAGAGTGTAAAATCTGTTCCAAAAGGATTGCGTAGGATTATATATAATCCTACTGAAAGTAAAATAATAGGTAACCAATAAAGTATTTTAACTCCTATTTTTGTCCTATTACGCATTATATACATTAAGTATATGTAGAGAGCAGGAATATTTAATAGTAATAGGGATGACAGAAATATACTTTGGAACATAAAATATTATTTGAGTATTAGCTATATAGATGTATTCATTGATATCTTCTTGCTATTAAGCTACAGGTAAAAAGCTGCAAAATGAAATATAAGGATGAAATTAAAATTTAAGACATCACCTTAAAGATATAAAATATAATTGGCCAATATAAGTCCAATTCGAGTTGCATTTGGGGATAATGAGTTGCTGTCCGTTATTTTAATATCCATTAAACTCGACTGATTAAATAAGTTGTTTTTTAGTAGTTGTTTTTTTATGTCTTTTGTTATTGAGTCTATGTAGGCAACCTTTGACTCTTTCGTATTGTAAACTTCATTATATAAGCAAATAGAGGCTGCTTCAGTAAGTCTTTTAGCAAGTGTCTGAACTAATTTGCGTTTATAATTGTCGTTTTCAAATAGTAAATCCATTTCATCGTCTGTTGTTGTAATAAAAAGGTGCAAACTCTGCTCTTTATGAAGATCATCAACTAGGTTTTCCTTTTTAAACGATGGATAGGTGTCAAAAGTTAAGTTGTTAGCCAATGCTTCTAAATGAATTGATTCTTGCATGAATGTAACCTCATCATTAACTACTTCAAATGGAATTTCTTCAAGATAAACTTTAACTTTATAATCTCTGTTCAGGAGATCAATCATCCGATTAGCTTCTTTTAAAAGTTGCATAGCATCAGATGCTTCTGTCCGATCATCTTCAGCAAAATCTGATAACCATGAAGCTCTAACTACATCACATCCTTGAAGTGATGCAATTTTTGCATATTGAGGGTCATAAGACCAATCATTAAAAAATGAAGGCCAATGAATGAATGGATATAATTGGTGTATAGAGTATTCTTTGTTCATAAATCAAAATTTAATAACTCACCTTTATGAGTTGTTGTTACTTGGTTTTGATTATATAACAACTTACCATTAACAAAAGTTTTTTCAATACTCCAGTTATATGTGTGGTTCTCAAATGGAGTCCAACCACATTTGCTAAGTATATTATCTTTGGTAACAGTCCATTGGTTATTAGGCTTTACTAAAACCAAATCGGCAGCATAGCCTGGTCGGATAAAACCTCTTTTTGCTATTTTATATATTTTTGCGGGAGCATGACACATTTTTTCTACAATCGTTTCTATAGAAAAAACTCCTTCATCAACTAATTCTAACATATTAACTAAAGAGTACTGTATAGATGGAGTTCCCGAAGCTGCTTTTAGAGCACCTCCTTCTTTATCTTTAAGAAGATGAGGAGCGTGGTCGGTAGCTATAGTGTCAATCAGTCCAGCATTAATTCCATTGCGAAGAGCTTCTCTGTCATTTAGTGTTTTTATTGCAGGATTACATTTAATTTTTGTTCCTAGAGTGGAGTAGTCAGCATCTGAGAAAATTAAATGACCTACACATGCTTCAGCTGTAATTTGTTTGTTCTCCAATGGTTCTTTAGTGAACAGTGAGAGTTCTTTTGCAGTAGATAAATGGAGGATGTGTAATCTTGCTTTTGCTTGTGTTGCAAGTTCTATAGCTAAAGCTGTCGATTGATAACAAGCCTCTTCAGAACGTATGAATGGGTGTAAACTTAAAGGTAGATCATCTGTCTGATTTTCTTTTTTTAGATACCAAGCTCTATTTTTGCTGATGAGGTCATTATTTTCACAATGAGTGGCAATTAGATAATTAGTGCCATTAAAAATTTCTTCTAATGTTTTACGTCTATCGACAAGCATATTCCCTGTACTTGCACCCATGAAAAGCTTTATGCCGCAAATGGGATAGTTCTCTAACTCTCTAAAAAGTTTAAAGTTACTATTGGTAGCACCAAAATAACATGAATAGTTGACTAATGACTTGTCTGCCATTAAAGTGAGTTTCTCATCTAATGCCTCTAAACTTGTAGTTTGAGGTATTGTGTTTGGCATATCGCAAATAGAAGTTACACCACCTGCAACCGCAGCAGCACTTTCTGTTGAAAAGTCTGCTTTTTGTGTCATTCCGGGGTCTCTAAAATGAACATGAGTATCAATAATACCAGGAATTAAATAAAGTCCTGTAGCATCTATTTTCTCATCGTATTTTTGTGGAGTTGATGCTTGTTTCTTATGAAGTAGAACCTCTTTTATGGTATTTCCTTCAATAATTAAAGAGCCAGTCTCTTTTTTTCCTTCATTAACTAGAGTTGCATTATATATAAGAGTGCGTTTATTTTTCATTTTTCTTGGGGTATTTGTGGAATAAGCTATCTAATTTTAATTTTATAACTCCAAAAACAGCTTCACCAAAGATGCTAGTGTCCATTTTAGACGTACCGAGTTTTCGATTAATAAAGATAACTGGGACTTCAACAATATTGAATCCAGCGAGATACGACTTAAATTTCATTTCTATTTGGAAGGCATAACCCTTAAATTGAATTCTATTTAAGTCGATAGTTTCAAGTACTTCTCTACGATAACATTTGAATCCAGCAGTTGTGTCATGTATCGGCAATCTAGTGATGATGCGTACATATTTAGATGCAAAATAAGACATTAAAACACGTCCCATTGGCCAATTAACAACATTAACTCCACTTACATAGCGTGACCCTATGGCTACATCTGCACCTTCTTCAGTACAAGCTTTATAAAGTCGAGGTAAATCATTGGGATTATGGCTAAAGTCAGCATCCATTTCAAATATATATAGATAATCTTTTTCTAGGGCCCATTTAAATCCTGCGATGTAAGCTGTGCCTAGACCTTGTTTACCTTGTCTTTCTAATAGAAAAAGACTTGTGGAGTATTCCTTTTGTAATTCTTTTACGATAGTGGCTGTTCCATCAGGAGAACCATCATCAATAATTAGAATATGAAAAAACTTTTCTAAATTAAATACTGCTCGAATTATATTTTCAATATTCTCTTTTTCGTTATATGTGGGAATTATAACAAGGCTATTTGGGTTTTGCATAATCATTTAAAGCTATAATCTATAGATAGATGTAAATGTACTGCTTTTATATCACTTCAAAAAAATAGTATGTAAAAACTAAGTTATTTTTTGTATTTTTGCTACTTAATTTGAATGAATACGTTCTAAGTACATGACAATAGCAGAATTTAAAGAATTATATGCTAAACATCCAAAGGTGGAAGCATTATGTAAGACTTTGGCAAAAAAAGAGGTTGAAACGATTTATTGTAAAGGTCTAACGGCTTCTTCATCAGCCCTAGTAGCTTCTCAACTTATTGATAAAGGTTCTTCTCCTTTTCTTTTTATTTTAGAGGACTTGGAAGAAGCTGGATATTTCTATCAAGACCTTAATCAGATTTTAGGAGAGGGTAAGGTTTTGTTCTATCCATCTTCTTATCGTAGAGCAATTAAATATGGGCAGAAAGATGCAGCTAATGAAGTGCTTCGTACGGAAGTACTAAGTCAATTACAAAAGAAGAACGAGAAGCTTTTTATTGTAACTTATCCTGAGGCACTTGCAGAGAAAGTGGTGTCTAAAGAGGAGTTAAATAAAAAGATAATAAAGCTGGATGTAGGGCAACACATTGATCCTGTTACTTTACGAGAACAACTCTATGATTATGGTTTTGAGTTTACTGACTATGTATATGAACCAGGACAATTTGCTATTAGAGGTAGCATAATAGATATCTTTTCTTATTCATCAGAAATTCCTTTTCGTATTGATTTTTTTGGAGATGAAATTGATAGTATTCGTTCATTCGAAGTGGAAAGTCAATTATCAGTAGATCAAAAAAAGAGTATAGTAATAGTACCTAATCTTGAGTTGTCTCAATCTAAATCGGTTTCATTTTTTAATTCATTAGCTAAGGATACAATAATTTGTGCTAAAGATATTTTCTGGACGCAAGAGCGTATCGTTGCTATACACAATGAGGCTTTATTACCTCAAGCTGTTGTGGCACAAAAAGAAGAACAAGGAGAAAGTCTCTCGCTAGAAGGAACGCTTTTATCTATCGATGATTTTAATCGCGATTTGAAAGGATTTAAGAGAATGGAATTTGGAAACAAAGCTACGGGTGTTTCTGATGCAATTATAGAATTCTCCATTTCTCCTCAGCCTATTTTTCATAAGAACTTCGATTTAGTTACTGATGCCTTCACTAATCTTTTAGATAAAGGATATGCACTTTATATATGTAGTGATAGTTCAAAGCAGACCGAACGTTTACAAGATATTTTCAAAGATCGAGGAGATACTATTCCTTTTACAGCAGTGAGCAAGACTATTCATGCTGGGTTTAGTGACCATAACTTAAAAATTAGTCTATTTACTGATCACCAAATTTTTGATAGATACCATAAATACACTCTAAAGAGTGATAAAACACGTTCTGGTAAAATGGTGCAATCTATTAAAGAGTTACATCAGTTTACCCCTGGAGATTATGTGATTCATTCTGATCATGGGGTAGGACGTTTTGATGGATTAGTTAGGTTACCTATTGGCGATACAGTTCAGGAGGTAATAAAACTTGTTTACTTAAACGATGATGTGGTTTTTGTATCCATACACTCGTTACATAAAATATCTAAATACAGGGGCAAAGAAGGTGAGGAGCCTAGATTAAATAAACTTGGGACTGGTGCTTGGCAAAAATTAAAAGATAGAACGAAAAATAAGCTAAAGGATATAGCACGTGATTTAATAAAACTTTATGCTAAACGTCGTGAGGAAAAAGGATTTGCATTTAGTCCTGATACTTATTTACAGCGCGAATTAGAAGCTTCTTTTGTTTATGAGGATACCCCCGATCAAAGCAAAGCTACGGCAGATGTGAAAAGCGATATGGAGCAAAATATACCCATGGATCGTTTGATTTGTGGTGATGTAGGATTTGGTAAAACCGAAGTGGCTATTCGTGCTGCATTTAAAGCAGTTACAGATAATAAGCAAGTGGCCGTTTTAGTGCCAACTACGGTATTGGCTTATCAACATTTTCAGACTTTCTCGGAGCGTTTAAATGGGTTCCCTTGTAATGTGGAATATCTTAGTAGAGCTCGTACGACCAAGGAGAAAAATGAGGTGATTAAAGGGCTGAAAAGTGGGAGTGTGGATATTATTATTGGAACACACCGAATACTAGGAAAGGATGTGAAATTTAAAGACTTAGGACTTCTTATTGTTGATGAGGAGCAAAAGTTTGGGGTATCAGTTAAGGAAAAGCTACGCTTATTGAAGGTCAATGTTGATACCTTGACACTTACAGCTACACCAATCCCTCGGACTTTACAGTTTTCTCTAATGGGAGCTCGTGATTTAAGCATTATTTCTACACCTCCCCCTAACAGATATCCTATTCAAACAGAAATCCATACTTTTAATAAAGATATTATTGTAGATGCTGTTAATTTTGAGATGAGCCGTAATGGGCAAATTTTTTTTGTGAATAATCGAATATCAGGCTTACCTGAAATAAAAAGTTTTATTGAAAAAAATATTCCTGATTGTAGAGTAGCTATAGGACATGGACAGATGGACCCTGTTAAAATGGAGAAGGTTATTTTAGATTTTGTTCATCATGAATATGATGTTTTATTAGCTACTACAATTATAGAAAGTGGTATAGATATTCCGAATGCGAATACTATTATTATAAATAATGCCCATAATTTTGGACTGAGTGATTTGCACCAAATGAGAGGACGTGTTGGGCGTAGTAATAAAAAGGCTTTCTGCTATTTATTAGCTCCCCCCTTAACTCTAGTGAGTTCTGAGTCAAAAAGAAGATTACAAGCTATAGAGAACTTTAGTGATTTAGGAAGTGGTTTTCATATTGCTATGCAAGATTTAGATATTCGTGGTGCAGGTAATATGCTAGGAGCTGAACAGAGTGGTTTTATTGCTGATTTAGGTTATGAAACTTATCAGAAGATATTAACACAAGCAGTACAAGAATTGAAAGAGGATGAGTTTTCTGATTTATATGAAGATAGCAATAAAGAACTTGTTAGCGATGAGCGTGAATATGTTGATGAGTGTCAAGTTGAGAGTGATTTAGAGTTGTTGTTACCCGATAATTATGTTACAGGTAGTAGTGAACGTATGTCTCTTTACAGTGAGTTAGACGAGTTGGTTCTTGATGATGAAGTTGAGGTTTTTGAGAGAAAACTGCAAGATCGTTTTGGTCCTATACCTGAAGAAACATCTGAATTACTTAAAATTGTCCCTTTACGTCGTATGGCTAAAAGACTCGGTATAGAACGCATATTTTTGAAGGGGGGGCAAATGATACTATTTTTTGTGAGTAACGATGAGAGTCCATTCTATCAGAGTGAAGCCTTTGGTAAAATAATATCTTTTGCTGTACAAAATCCTCGCCGATGTGACTTGAGAGAAAAAAGAGGTCGTCGTTCCTTAATGGTGAAAAATATTAATAAAATGCATGAAGCCGTGGCTGTTTTGCAAGAGATTGTTTCTATTCAAGTCTAAACCATTCAGTAGCGTTGTGGCAATAATAGCTTAATGAATTGATAGAAAGCGAAACAACTACTTCTTTCGTTTTCTACGTCCTTTTTTACCTAGGGTGTATTGTTTTTGGGGAGATTGTTCATAAATAGGATAAAGTTTATCGATTAAGTCTTGACGATTCAACTTCTTTAATTCTCGAATAATGCGATTTCTTTCTTGTGGTTTATACCAAAAGAAGAATTGACGTTGATTTAACTTTTCTTGTTTGGTTTTAGCACTAAATACTGGTTCTAGAGTATAAGGGTGATATCCTGTATACCAAGTTTCTGTAGCTATAGTCATTGGTGTAGGAGTAAAGTCCTGCACCTGCTTTAAGTGGAAGTTGAGCTGCTTTGTTTCAACAGCTAACTCTGCCATATCTTCTTCAGTACATCCAGGATGACTACTTATGAAATAGGGAATAAGTTGTTGATTGAGGTTGTGCTCTTTGTTTATTTTGTTAAATATAGCATTGAATTGCATAAACTGCTTAAAAGAAGGTTTCCGCATTATATTAAGAACCCTGTCACTCGTATGTTCTGGAGCAACTGTCAATCGGCCACTTACATGCTTAGATATTAATTGTTCCGTGTATTTTTTAGCGTTTTCATTCGTTGTTTTGTCTTTGCTTTTATGCAAGAGCATGTCATAACGTACTCCACTGCCAACAAATGTTCTTTTAACCTCGTCCATACCATCAACAGTTTGATATATATCTAGGAGAGGACCGTGGTTAGTGTCTAGGTTAGGGCATATTTGAGGGTGTAAACAAGAGGGTCGCTTGCATTTTTTGCAAATTTCTTGATCTTTCCCTTTCATTTGGTACATGTTTGCAGACGGACCACCTAAGTCGCTAATATTTCCTTTAAATTCAGGATGTTCAATTATCTTCTTTACTTCATTTAGAATATTCTCTCGTGAACGATTTATAATAAACTTTCCTTGATGCGCTGATATAGTGCAAAAAGCACATCCACCAAAACAGCCTCTGTGAAGATTAACAGAAAATTTAATCATTTCATAGGCTGGAATGTGTTTGTTTTTATATTTAGGATGAGGTAATCGGGTATAGGGTAAATCAAATGAATAGTCTAACTCCTCTGTACTCATGGGAGTATACGGTGGATTTACTACTATATATTGATCTTCTACAGATTGAATGATACGAGAAGCATAATACTTATTGCTTTCTTCCTCAATGTGTCTAAAGTTTGCTGCTTGTTTCTTTTTATCTTGTAAGCACTCTTTGTGTGAGAAAAGATTAATGTCTCCTTCAGCAGATTTTACATTTTTTGTTTGATAAACAGTTTGTGGTAGATAAGTTGGCGTCATATCTAATGTGCAGTATGCTTTACCTGAACTCTCTAACATTTCAATGAAATGATGAGCTAGATTGACTATTGGTTTTTCACCCATACCATAAATTAATAAATCAGCTTTACTATCAAAAAGAATACTTCGTTGTAGTTTATCTTGCCAGTAATCGTAGTGGGTTAAGCGACGCATACTAGCTTCTATTCCTCCTAGAATAATAGGAGTGTCAGGGTAGAGTTCTCTTAATATATGACTATAAACAATGGTAGGATATTCAGGGCGCATATCAATACGTCCATCGGCTGTATAAGCATCTTCGCTTCGCAATCTTTTGTTCGCAGTATATTTATTCACCATAGAGTCCATAGCACCTGCACTGACTCCAAAAAATAAGCGAGGACGACCAAGTTTTTTAAAATCTCGTAAGTCATCCCTCCAGTTAGGTTGTGGGACAATACCTACTTTAAGCCCTTCAGCCTCTAAGATTCTACCAATTACAGCTCCACCAAAAGAGGGATGGTCTACATAATCATCCCCATTAAATAGAATTACGTCTAATTCATCCCATCCTCTAAGTTTTACCTCTTTCTTTGTGGTAGGAAGCCAATCTGTTAGATCATATTTTCTCATACCGCAAAGATAGTGATAATTTTAGTTCTAAGGTTTAGTGTTCTTAGTTATCTAAAACTCTTTTAGCCTTGATTTTTTTTCTGAACTTGTAGGCGCAATTCATTACCCGTATAAATCTCTCTAAAGCCAATACTTCTACTTGATAGGTAATCTTTTAGGTGTCCAAAATCTGTATTTGATTCAAAAACAATCTCTAAATATTTTCCCTTAGGAGTAGTAAAATAAGCCTCAAGAGCTATTATTAATGGGTGAATTACTTTTTCTTGTCGTGTATCAACTATTATCATTTTCCACTTCCTCCTCTTGTTTTTCTTTATATAGCTTTATGAGTTCTTGAAGTCCATAAGCTTTCATTTTTTTATGATAAATAACGTCAATACATAAGTCTAATAACTTTTTGCTATCTTCTTTTTGATGTGCAATCAATGAACGGACATTTAGTTTTAATTTATCCAGAACTTCTTCAGTTATTATGCCGTTACTATCTACTAGATGAGTGAAGAGGGAATACTCTTTAATTGTATTTAAGTGTTCCTCACTAACTTTGATTGAACGAGTACCACTAGAGTTTGCTTGTATTGTATACATGTGTTTCTTTATTAAGGTTAGCTAAACAAAGATAACAGAATATTATTTAAAAGTAAAGAAGCGATAATTTATTTTATCGCTTCTTGTAATTCTATTTAGATTCTTTTATTTCGCATAACTTACAGAACGTGTTTCACGTATTACCGTAATTTTTACTTGTCCTGGATAGGTCATATCATCTTGAATTTTTTGAGCTATTTCATTAGATAATCTCTCAGTCTCTTTGTCGTCAATGCTATCAGCTCCAACAATAACACGAAGTTCGCGTCCCGCTTGAATAGCATATGTTTTAACAACACCAGGATAAGATAAAGCCAATTGCTCTAAATCGTTTAAGCGTTTAATGTAAGCTTCAACAATTTCACGACGAGCACCTGGACGAGCACCTGATATAGCATCACATACTTGAACAATAGGAGCAAGTAAGCTAGTCATTTCTATTTCATCGTGGTGTGAACCAATCGCATTACATACATCAGCTTTTTCCTTGTATTTTTCTGCAATTTTCATGCCTAATAGTGCGTGTGGTAATTCTGGTTCCTCGTCAGGCACCTTACCAATATCGTGTAACAGACCCGCACGTTTAGCTTTCTTAGGATTTAGACCTAACTCAGAAGCCATTACAGCACATAAGTTAGCAGTCTCACGTGAGTGTTGAAGTAGGTTTTGTCCATAGGAGGAACGATACTTCATTTTACCAACAATACGAATTAGTTCAGGATGCAATCCATGAATACCCAAATCTATAGTTGTACGCTTACCTGTTTCAATAATTTCTTCGTCAATTTGTTTCTTAACCTTGGCTACAACTTCTTCAATGCGTGCAGGATGTATTCTACCATCTAATACTAATTGGTGAAGAGCTAATCTTGCAATTTCACGACGAACAGGATCGAAAGCAGAAAGAACAATAGCTTCGGGTGTGTCATCAACAATAATTTCTACACCTGTAGCCGCTTCTAATGCACGTATGTTTCTTCCTTCACGTCCAATAATACGTCCCTTAATTTCATCCGATTCAATATGAAATACAGTTACAGAATTTTCAATAGCCGTTTCAGTAGCCACTCGTTGAATAGATTGTACAACAATTCGTTTGGCTTCTCGGTTAGCAGTCATTTTAGCATCATCAACAATATCGTTAATAAAAGACTGAGCTTGAGTTTTAGCTTCTTCTTTTAAAGACTCTACTAAGTGGTCTCTGGCTTCAATTGCTGATAAACCAGAAATCTCTTCTAGTTTTTCTCTTTGTTGAATTTGTATAGCAACAAGTTCTTCTTGTTTTTCTTCGATGATGCTTAGTTGCTTTTCAAGATTTTCTTTGATTGCATCTACTTCAGTGTTTTTCCTCTTAGCTTCCTCATGTCTTCTGTTGATTGCAATTTCACGTTGTTTCAACTTGTGCTCAGCTTGTTGAATTTTCTTATTTCGTATGGCAACCTCTTTTTCAAGTTCTGACTTTTTGTTTAAGAACTTTTCTTTTACTTCTAGAAGCTTTTTTTGTTTAATAACTTCGGCCTCAGTTTCTGCCTCAGTAAGTATTGCATTATATTTAGATTTAGCCACATATCTAAATACAATGTAGGCTAATGCTCCACCAATAATGAAGCACAATAAGCCTGTTACTATCATTCCAATCATATGTTTTATACTTTTATAAAGTTATATACAAAAACGCACCGTTAGAGAGTATATCTTTTTAAGTAAGGATATACCTTCAACAGTGCGTGAATTTTTATCTCAAATAAATTAAAAGAAGATTTACTACTTCTATTATCAGAGGTTATCCTCTAATAGTGTATTTAATTCTTCTATTTTGTTTATATAAGGTCCAGTGTCATTTTTAGTTTCAGCCTCTAATAATTCAAGAGAAAACTGGTAAGCAACCATTGGCATTATATTATCCATAGTTAACTCCGTATAATGACTCCTATATGCATTTAATCTTATATTCACCCTATGAGCAGCTTTACGTACTTTTTCCTCATCCTCTCTATTTATAGTCAGAGGGTAGTGTTTTTGACCAATCTCTAGGTTTATTTTTATTTTATCGCTCATACATCAATATCTATTTTAGTATCAAAATCCACTTATTCATTTAGTAGATTGATGCATTTGTCGACTTCACGCACTAACCATGATAATCTATTTTTTGTTTCATCTACTTCTGTATCGTAAATGCTGATTACCTTGGCTGTTTTTAAGTGATTGTAGCTTTGTTCAACTTCTTTTAGTTTCTTAGCCAGTTCTTCGTAATCTTTTGTTTTTTGTTCTAAAAGATCTTGCGAAGTTATCAAATCCTCTTTCAACTTTTTATGTTGTTGAACAAGGAGACGTAGTCGTGCTTCGAAAATACTTAGTAACTCTTTTTCTTTTTCTGTCATTGGCTACACCACAATAATACACAAAAATACGATTTAGTTGCAGATAACAAAAACTTTTTACGTGATTTTAATAATATGAGCTTACAATTAATTAAGATGAAACTTGTTGCTTAATTTCATCTTCTATTTTGTTAGATGACTCTTTCATTTTTCTATTTGTTGTGGAATATCATTACAGTTAAAAGCTCTAATATTTTGAACTCTATAGAGATATATCCCAAAAAAAATAACTATGTTTGTTGGTAGAGCTCTATAAAATATAGATTTATTAGAGAAGAAAAAATAAATAAAAAACAATATGAAAATAGGATTATTTATCCCTTGCTACGTAAACGCTATTTTTCCTCAAGTTGGGGTAGCCTCTTACCAATTGCTCAAAAAGCTTGGATTAGATGTTGATTACCCAATAGATCAAACTTGTTGTGGTCAACCCATGGCAAATGCAGGATTTGAAGATGAGGCTAAAAAATTAGCTATGCGTTTTGAAAGTCAGTTTGAAAAGTACGACTATATCGTTGGACCATCAGCTAGCTGTGTGTCGTTTGTTAAAGAAAACTATCCCAGAGTGCTTAAAAAAGAGAAGCATTTATGCGAAAGTATAGGTAAAATATATGATATCTGTGAGTTTATTCATGATGTTGTAAAACCCAATAGTTTAAATGCTAGTTTTCCTCATAAAGTGAGTATTCATAATAGTTGTCATGGAGTTAGAGAGCTTTTCTTATCTACACCCAGTGAAATGAATATTCCTTATAATAATAAATTAAGAAATCTTCTGAATTTAGTAAACGATATAGAGATTTTTGAGCCTAAACATATAGATGAGTGTTGTGGTTTTGGAGGAATGTTTGCGGTGGAAGAACAGGCGGTATCTACAGCTATGGGGAGAGATAAAGTAAAAGATCATATGAGTACAGGAGCCGAGTATATTACGGGTGCTGATGGCTCATGTATGATGCATATGAAAGGGGTTATTGACAGAGAAAAATGGCCAATTCAAACGATTCATGTTGTTGAAATTTTAAATTCAGAAGGATGAGTACAGCACATTCAAAAGCAGCCGAGAAATTTTTGAAGAATAGTCAGCAGGCCGAGTGGCATAATGAAACACTCTGGATGGTTCGGGCTAAACGTGATAAGTTAAGTAAGCAAGTTCCTGAATGGGAAGAGTTGCGAAATAATGCAGAGGCTCTGAAATTATATTCTAGTAGCCATTGGGTAGAGTTATTAACTGAGTTTGAGAAAAATGCTATTGCCAATGGTGCTGTTGTTCATTGGGCTAAAGATGCACAAGAATATAGAGAGATAGTTTATCAGTTATTGAGTGAACGCAACGTAAAGAATTTTGTTAAAAGTAAATCGATGCTCTCTGAAGAGTGTGAGTTGGATGATTATTTAATCGAAAGAGGTATCGATACGGTGGAAACTGATTTAGGTGAGTGTATTTTACAATTGATGAAGTTACCTCCAAGTCATATTGTTTTACCAGCTATTCATATTAAACGAGAGCAAGTAGGGGAGTTATTTGAGGAGAAGTTAAATACTGAAAAAGGAAACTTCGATCCTACGTATTTAACTCATCAAGCTCGGAAATATTTGCGTCAGATCTTTTTAAATGCTGATGCTTCTATGACTGGTGGAAATTTTGCGGTTGCATCTACAGGGGAAGTGGTTGTATGTACTAATGAAGGAAATGCTGATATGGGTACTGCGGCTACAGATTTTCATATTGCTGCTTTTGGACTTGATAAAATTGTTCCTGATAGAGAATCCCTAGGTGTTTTTACTCGTCTCTTGGCTCGTTCTGCTACAGGTCAGCCTATAACGAGTTATACGGCACATTATAGTAAACCTAAAAAAAATGGGGAGTTTCATATCATTATTGTAGATAATGGGCGTTCTGAAATTTTAGGGAATGAAGAGCATCGTAAAGTTCTAAATTGTATTCGTTGTGGTGCTTGTATGAATACGTGTCCTGTGTATCGTAGAAGTGGAGGGTATTCGTATTCTTATTTTATTCCAGGTCCTATTGGTATCAATTTAGGTATGGCACATGCTCCTAATAAACATGCAGGTAATTTATCGGCTTGTTCTTTATGTCTGTCGTGTTCTATGGTTTGTCCTGCTAAGGTAGATTTGGGAGAACAAATTTATAAGTGGAGACAAAAATTAGATGAGTTAGGAGAAAGTAATACGACTAAGAAAATACTATCTAAAGGTATGAAATTAGTTATGGACAATCCTGCTTTATTTAATGCGGCTTTATGGGCAGCTCCTATGGTGAATAAAATGCCTCGTTTTATGGTATATAATAAATTAAATGCATGGGGAGAAGGCCGTGATTTGCCTCAATTTGCCTCAGAGTCATTTAATTCTATGTGGAAGAGAAATAAGGTGCAATTGAATGATAATAAAAAAGACAATGAGTAGTAAAGAATATATTTTAAATAAAATACGAGAAAATACCAAAGAGGTATTTGATAAACCTAATTTAGAAGCTATTCCTGTTACTGTTTATAAAGATCCTGTAGAGAAATTTAAACAAATATTATCGGATGTTGGTGGGGAGTTATATGAACAGCCTGAGGGAGAGAATTTGAATCTAGAAGCAGTTATTAAGAAGTTTTTTCCTGAAGCAAAGACCATAGCTTCTACTTTAGATGAAATAAGTTTTGCTAACTTAAATCCTAATGAGGTAGAAGAACCAAAAGATTTAGATGGCATTGATGTTGCCATTCTTAAAACTGAGTTGGGTGTGGCTGAAAATGCTGCTGTTTGGTTTGCTCAAGATGTTAAGCATCGCATTTTATACTTTATTCCTGAGGCATTAGTGATCTTATTAAAGAAAAGTGATATTGTGCATAGTATGCATCATGCTTATGCTCAATTGGAAAAAGAGGAGAGACCTTGTTATGGAGTGTTTGTTTCTGGTCCTTCTAAAACAGCTGATATAGAACAGGCTTTGGTTATGGGTGCTCATGGTGCACGTAGAGTACTTGTAGTACTTCAATAAGCCTCTAAATAAAAGAGACAGAGGAAATATTAATCCGTAATGGAAACTCGTATTCAGTATATTTAGTGTATTTCAACTAGGATATATTATTTGCTGGTTTCCATTGCGGATGTTTTATTGTTTTTTATTTCACAGATTTCAATCGATCTATTCAGTGTGAAAAATGTTACTCTTTTATATTTATAACTTCTAGTAGTTTGTCAATTTTAGCTAAAAGCATTTCAGAGTCCTTTAGATCTTCAGTGAGATGGAGTGGTATACTTTCATATCCAAATTTAGCACCTAAAATTCCACCAGCGACTGCACAGTTAGTATCTGCGTCTCCTCCCTCTAAAATAATACTTTGAATGCCCTCAAAATAGTTCGGTGCAAAATTATAGAACCAAAGACCTACAGCCATTGTTTTTAATGTGTATCCCATAGTTGCACCATCATCAAGTTGCAAAGTAGATAAGTTGGGTTGGCAGCCAAGTTCTATATATTTCTCTATATCGCTGTGATATTCAGCACCTAATTTTATTATATCACTTTTAGTGAAAGGTTGATTTAATAATATGTTGTGAATTAGATAAGCTATTATAACACATGAACCCACACAGCGTGGATCATAATGAGTCAGCTTACATAAGTTTTCAGTGTTTTGTTTTATTTCATTCCAATTAGTGTAATTCCATAGAGCAGAAATAGTTGTACGCATAATACCACCGTTTCCTGCACTTCTTCTTCCCATACTTTTTTCGCTATTTCTATTGGACTATTTAAATAATTAGAATGCATCAAAACAGTGCGAGTCAAATTGCCAATATCAAAGGGCTGGGAGTTTTTCCACACAATGAAATTGTTGGCTATGTCGTGTAAGTCTATAGTTTTTTTAGCGATGAGGCTATCTAAAATAGCAATCATCATGTCCGTATCATCAGTCCACTTACCTATTTGTTCTTGAGTTCTAAAAGAATCGATAATAATTTCATTATAGGAGCTTATGCCTTCTGGGTAGAGTTTAATAGCATCCTCCTTACTTAAAAATTCCGTTGAGAAACCTAGTGCGTCGCCTATGGCAACTCCCATTAGTGATCCTTTTATTCTATCGTTAATTGATAAGTTCATAGTCTTATATGTTTTTTGATATAAAGTTAATTGTCGAGGCCTACGTCATTTTCTTTTTCGCTATCCAAGCTCTGTAAATTATTATTGATGGTATCAGTAGGCTCTATTTCCGTTTCTAGAGTTGAAGTATACCTTTCCCTCTCGTAATCAGAATACCCACTATAGGCTATTTTACCATAGTGCTGATAATCCGAAAAATAAAAGACCACTGTTTTATTATTGTAAGTATAAGGATAAAAGAGCTCATAGTTACCTCGATGCTTACTAAATCGTAGTTCTGTGGACTGATTTTCAAATACTTTATTAAGATATTCGCGCTCTACATTAGTAGTGGGTTTTATATAATCAGACTTACGAAGGGGAAGAGAGTCAGTTTCGTTGAAGTAGAGGTGTGATTGATATTCTAAGTAAACCTTGTGGTTTTCTATAGTGTCAAGAACTAAAACTGATACCGACGGAAAAAAACGATCAATTTTAGAGAAAAAAGTCAATTCGTTTCTAGTGTTCAATAGCCATTCTTTGGTGAATGAGTAATTAGTTATTCTATTCGCTGTTTCTTTATTATTAATAAGAATAGTATTCGCTGCCTTTATCAGTGATTGTTCTTTTATTTTAGCTGTATACCAATCTCCACCCAGCAGAAATATAAAGATTAAAGGAAAGCTTAAAAGGAATAGAAGAAAAGGTTTACGTATACTTTTCTCTTTAAGTGTATTGTCTGTATTGTGCTTATCCGCAATACGTGTTAGGTTAAGCATGATATTAATCATTAAAGCTCCAAACATTACGGATAGAATACCCAAAATACTCATAAAGAAGGCCTCTGTAATATATTCTCTAAAAACTTTTAGATCGAATACTTGAATACTAATAAATATAAATATCCAGTAAATAAGCAGTATGATAGAAACTACTCCTATGGTGTTACTTAATTTAATGAGTCGTTTAGAGTTCATGTTGTATTAGATTAATGTTTCGTATTGGTTACATTAGAATAGCAATTTAGTTAATTCTTCATTTATAGCCAATGGATTTTTATAAAAAAAGAGAACCTCTTATCACTTTTGTGAAAGAGGTTCTCTGATTTATTGAAATGTATAAATTTATTTAGGTTCGTCTGCTAGTGTATTGTTTCCAGCAATAGCATTAGTTGGAACAGGAAATCTATTTCTTGACGCATCACTTGGTTCATGATCCCACCATTTTTCTGTAGTGAACATATCCCAACGAATTAAATCAGTTCGTCTCCGACCTTCTCCTAAAAACTCGATACCCCATTCATCAATAAGTCTGTATTTGTCTAAATTGGATTCTGTTACAGGATTTGGATCGTCTTTGTTTTCAAAAGCACGACTTCTAACTTTATTTATTAGTTCTGCTGCTGTTTTTTTATCTCCTTTTCTAAATTTACATTCAGCAAGCATAAAATAAACTTCTTCAAGTCTAAGTACTGGATGATCAGCTCCCCAACGCAAATCATTATTTGCTTTATTGGGTATTGGAGCTTTTACTAGTCTAATTCCTGTGTTTTCTTCACCGTCACTTAGAGTAGAGCGGAGAGTTTCAGGATCTTTTCCTGCTTCTAGTGTTTTCATTTTAGCGACATAGTCTACCATGATTAAAGGTTCATCCTTATATTCTTGAGTTCCAACAATTACTTTACCTGTAGGAGTTTTTTGTTCGCCTACCATAAATAGCCCTTCATAGTTGGTTCCTCCTTTATAAACATAAGGCTTTTTTCTTAAATCTTTATCATCGAATTTTTCGTAAGGACAGCCGAGTTTAAAATCTTCTAGATAAGTCTTTTTTCCACCTGGATATCTTGAGGGTTGTAAATGTAAACCATTATTAGCTCCTCCATCTATATCAAAATATTGATATGCATTGTAATGATAGAAGTCAGCGTAAAACCAGTTGTATTCTAATCGTTTAAATGCAGAAGGAAAGGACCAAATAACACTGGTTGATTTATCATTGTTAAATCCATGTGGAGCATTCCATGTTTCATCTAACTCGTAATATCCATATTTGCCATCAATTATATCTTGACATATCTTTTCACATTCATCAAACCGATTTTCTTTTATGTAGGATTCGGCATTAAAATATAGTCTGGCTAACATAGTTGCCGCAGCTGCTTTTCTTATTCTTCCTTCTTCAGCTTGACCTTTTTCTTTTGCATGTAGATTATCTAAGGCTTCAAGAAGTAAAGACTCTGTGTGTTTGAATACTTCAGTGTCTTTTCTTCTGCCTACAACAGGTTCAGTAGGGTTTTCAAATATAATAAAGTGTCCAAAAAAATCAAGTCCTCGTAAATAAAAATATGCCATTAGTGAGTTAAGCTGGTTTATATGGTCTTTTTTATCTTCCTCTGTCATAGCAAATGCAGAATAATCAACATTTTCTAAACTTATTTTGGTATCAATAGCTAAAGCAATCCCCATTGTAGCACCTCGCCATGAGTCCCAAATCCATCCATCATCTGGCGTCCATTCATGGTGAAGATATCTATGATTCTCACCTCCATTCCACCAGTGTTGACCCTTTTGAGTAGTAACCATTTGATCAGCAGTTACTTCTTGTAGCTTCCATCTAGATTCTCCTTCATACCATCTAGCATGTGTAAAAGGTCTATATAAAGCTGCTAAAACATCATGTTCATCTTTAAAGAAGGTGTCTTCTGTTACTCTATTATACCATATTTCATCTAGGTTAGTGCACGAAGGTAAGAGTAAACAAACACTCAATAATAAAGTAATAATATATTTGTTTTTATTTCTCATGGTTTTTTATTTAAAAGTTAATTTGTAATCCTAAAGTGAAAGATCTTGACTGAGGGTATACATCTCTTTCTTCAAAACCTGGATCAAGACCATTGATGTTAACTTCTGGATTCATACCTGAATAACTAGTTATGCAAAATAGATCTCTAGCTGTAAAACTAGCTCTAATGTTTTTTACATATTTATCTATTGCAGGAACTGTAAAGGTATACCCAACAGTTAGGGCATCTAATTTTAAGAAAGTTCCTTTTTCAACCCAATAATCACAAAGTTCTTTTTCACCTACAATATGTTTGTTTTTCTTATATGCATCTTTTAATACATTAGTGTTTTCTACATTTGATAAGCCATAATACATATTAATTTTATTAAACACATCGTGTCCTATCCAACTACGAAAGAAGATACTAGCATCAAAATTCTTATATCTAATGTTATTTTGCCAGCTTAAAATCACTTTTGGGATGGCATTACCTATAAACCTTTTATCATCTTGACTTTTATCTTTAGCTGGGATTACTTCATTATCTTTATTATAAAGAAGCCAATTTCCATCATCATCAATTCCCGCATATTTCCAAATGTAAAATCTTCCAATATTTTCACCTGCTATTAGACGAACAGCCGTACCTGGTGAACCAGGAGCTTCAAATTCTTTTCTATCCCAGTAAGTTTGGCTTCCCCATAGGGATTTAAGTTTTGTTTTATTATGTGAGCCAACTATAGTTGTAGTATAGTTCCAATCCTTAGTATCCACAACTACACCTGATAATTCAAACTCGAATCCTGTATTTTCAAGATTACCAGAGTTCATTGTCATTTTGTCGTGAACTGCTGGTGGTTGTGGTACAGAAATATCATAAATCATATTGTCTACTTTTCGTTTGTAAACATCTACTTTTCCAGATAATCTATGGTTGAGCGTAGAGAAGTCAACTCCAACATTCCATTCTTTTTTCTTTTCCCATTTTAAGTCTTTATTCACATTGTGCGCAAGTCCATATGTTTTAAACCAACTTCCATTCGCTAACCACCATGTGTCGGCACTATACATTCTAGTTCCAACACCTGTTCCAAAGTCCGCATTTCCTGTAACACCATATCCTACTCGAATAGTTAAGTCGTTTAACCAAGATAAGGGTTTCATAAACTCCTCACTCGAGATTCTCCATCCTGCAGAGATAGAAGGGAAGAATCCCCATCTGTTATCAGGTGATAGTTTAGATATTCCTTCATATCTTCCACTTAAAGTAGCCATGTATTTATCTTTATAACTATAGTTAATACGTCCAAGAAACGCTATTAAACGTTCTTTGGGATTTTTGTATGATCCTAGGTTAGCGCGACCCTCAGTTAGGTATGACCCCGAGTTCATGTCCCACCATTGAACGCCATCTACAGGGAAGTCTTGATTTTCAGCATAAAAGCCATCATAGTTAAACTCTTGGAAAGAATAACCACCAACTGCTTTTAGATTGTGATCTCCAAATGATTTGTTAAAATCGAATAACCAGTCTAAACTTACATCATTCCACTTTTTGTTTTCCATCTTAGCAAAACCTCTGACGTTAGCGTCTTGACTTGCTTTATGTTGTGCCGAACGCCAATAAATGTATCTTTCATCATTGTTTTTTGTTGCTATTGTTAGTGAAGTATTTAAATAGGGTGTGATTTTTAATTGGGTAGTTAAACTAGCCATTAAATTTCTATAGTCTGATCTATCAGTCATTAATTTTGAATCGGCAACAGGATTCCATTCTTCCCATCCACCTGTTATAACATTATAACCTGATGTTGAGTTAGAATCATATACTGGAATTGTTGGATTTAGTTTTAAGGCCATCATAAACATACTATTGGGAGATCTATTAGCCCTAATATCAGCATAGGAAACATTACCAACAAAATTCAATCTGTTTTCAAATAGAGAATAGGTAAAATTAAATCTACCTCCAACTTCTCTTCTATCGGAGTCAATAGCTAACGCATTAGCTTTTTTGTAATAGATAGAAGTATATGTTTTTAATGTTTCTGTTCCTCCTGTTAATGAAATAACATGTCTATGAGAAAAAGGTGCAGAACGTGTAACTTCATCAAACCAATCAATTCTTTCTCCGTAATCTGTAACACCTTCTCTGTTTTTTAAGTATTCTTCAGCTGATAAAACATCGGCTTTTTTACGAACTGTTTCTACTGTTAATTCTGTGGAGTAGGTGGCAGAAACTTTTCCTGCTTTTGCTTTTTTAGTAGTTACTAATATTACACCTCCTGATCCTCTTGTTCCATAAATAGCGGCAGCAGAAGCATCTTTTAGTACATCAATAGATTCTATATCTTCTTTTTGAATTTCATTTAAATTACCACCAGGAATACCATCTACTATAATTAATGGACCTTGTCCTGCTAGAATTGAGTTGGCTCCACGTAGTTGGATAGAAACTCCTGAGTTTGGATCGGAACCATTATTACTTACGATACTTAAATTTGATACTTTTCCTCGTATAGCTTCAAGAGGAGATGATGAAGGACCTGTAAGAATGTCATCAGCCTTAATTGATTTGATAGATGATGTAACTTCTCTTCTATCAAGAGTTCCATATCCTACAACAACGACTTCATCTAGTAATTCCATATCGTCCTCAAGGACAATGTTTAGAAAGTCGTTAGATTTTACTGTGATTTCTCGGGATTTATAGCCGACATAAGAAAATACTAAAATAGCATCTTTACGTGCTTTAAGTGTAAAGTCACCATCTAATCCTGTAATCGTTCCATCTCCTGTTCCT
>JAAYSY010000022.1 GCA_012518235.1 Bacteroidales bacterium | reverse complement strand
TCCTCTATTGAATAGGTTATTTTAGTATCTTCTAATGCTACATCAGGTAATCCCGCTATTAAGTAAAAGTATTTACTCATACATATATTCTTTCAATTAGTGTTTAAAGTCGTCGAGAAAAATCATAGTAAAAGAGTCAAGGGAATGAATTGCTTATTAAAACAGCATTTCAATTAATTGAGGACGTAAAAACTCCTTAAAGTAGTTTACAAACTCATCTTCCCCAAAATTAATTTTATATGATCCATCGACTGGTGAAATACTAAATAAAGTGTCAATATCATTCACTTTTTTTATTGTTACTTCTTTGTCGAGTAATTGCTTAGCATGTGTAGCAAAATATTTATTTAAGGACTCAGCCTCTGCAGTAGAAATAATAATGGGCTCATCAATACTCCATTTTGAAGCAAGCTCAACAATGAATTTGCTAAGGAACTCTTGATCCTTTACAAAATCTTTGATTGGTATTTTTACCAGTTGATCCGTAATGAGATTGGTAATTTCTGACTTTAACGCGTTCAACGCTTGATTAGCATACATTTTCACTTCAGCCTTTGTGCTCTTCTCCAGCTCACTATTTTCACGTTTAGCTTTTTCTATTACTTCTGCGGCTTCTTTTTTGGCTTCAGTTAATATTCTATCAGCCTCTTTCTGAGCATCAGATATTATCGTCTTAGCTTTATCGTTTGCTTTTTCAACGCCCTCTTGATAAATCTTATTCGTCAGTTCTTGTATTTTATCTGCCATATTTTGAATTTATTATATTGACATTGTTAGTATTATCTTGTTCATTATAGATTAACGCCTTTCAAATTTACAAAAATCAACTACATAAAAAAATATTGAGTTCCTAAAACTTATTTATATATATAAATTATATGTAATTGAGTGTATTTTATCTCCTTTGCTGAAAGGTCTATAAATATTCAAACTCGTAATATAAACTTAATAAAAACTATGAGTTTTTTTAAAATAAAAGCCCTCTTTTTTCAATTAAAAAGAAATACATGTTTAAGGGCCTTCTAACTTGGTCGTCACCCTTAACACTCTTGTCCTAGTCCTATCTGTCAAATGTCCTAGCCAAACTAAAAAGACAATAATTCAATATTTAAGCGGTATTTTATTAAAAAAAGGGATATGATACACTCACATCCCTAAATTCTATATTTTATAATTAGAGCCATATATATTAATCCACTTTTCTTAAAACCTGAGCAGTTCTTGCTGGAATATATAACTTTAACCACTCTTTATTTTCCGATTTATATAGAGGGTCAGTTGTAGTTAAATGTTTTACCGATTCATCAACGAAGCCATTCCCTCCAAAAACCTCATTATCAGAGTTTAGAACTACTTTATAACTTCCTGGAGAAACTAAAAAGCCATAATCTGTAAAAGATTGACTCGGATTAAAATTATAAACAAAAATCAAATCATCTCTTTGGTAAGCTAAAACTTGATCGTCATCATCATGCCAAATCTCAACAATGGGTTGATTGGGAAATGCTTTCTCATTGGTAATTAACGATAACATTGAACTATCAAAATCACTCATATAATGATAAGTCAGATTTTTATTGTCCACAAGGTCCCATTGCCTACGAGCATATTTATAAGACCATCTATTTCCCTCTCTTGGAAAATCAATCCATTCAGGATGACCAAACTCATTTCCCATAAAGTTTAAATAGCCACCATTCATAGTGCTAGAAGTCAATAATCGCATCATTTTATGTAATGCTATGCCTCGTTGAACTACATATGTTTCATCTCCTTTTTGCATATGCCAGTACATATCAGCATCAATTAACCAGAATATAATTGTTTTATCTCCCACCAAAGCCTGATCATGGCTTTCTACATAAGATATTGTTTTTTCATCTTGACGTCTATTAGTAACTTCCCAAAACATGCTAGAAGGTTTCCAGTCCTCATCAATTTTTTCTTTTAGCAACTTAATCCAATAATCTGGAATATTCATAGCTAAACGATAATCAAAGCCATAACCTCCATCCTCAAAGGGTAAAGCTAGTCCTGGCATACCAGATACTTCTTCTGCTACAGTTATGGCATTAGGATTAACCTCATGGATTAATTTATTGGCTAATGTTAAATATGTTATGGCATTATCATCTTGATGTCCATTATAATAGTCTTCATATTGAGTAAACGACTCACCTAATCCATGACTATAATAAAGCATAGAAGTTACTCCATCAAATCTAAACCCATCAAATTTATACTCTTCTAACCAATACTTACAATTTGATAATAAGAAATGTATTACCTCATTCTTTCCATAGTCAAAACATAAAGAATCCCATGCTGGATGTTCTCTACGCTCTCCAGGATAAAAGTATTGATTAGGATCGCCTGCAAAATTAGCTAACCCTTCCACTTCATTTTTAACAGAATGAGAATGAACAATATCCATAATTACGGCTATGCCCATTTCGTGTGCAGCATCAATTAATTGTTTTAATTCGTCTGGAGTACCAAAACGAGAAGATGCGGCGAAAAAGTTAGACACATGATACCCAAAGCTACCATAATAAGGATGTTCTTGTATTGCCATTACTTGAATACAGTTATAGCCTAACTGAGCAATTCTTGGCAAAACATGGATGCGAAACTCATTATAACTCCCTACTTTTTCTTCTTGTTGAGCCATTCCAACATGGCACTCATAAATTAAAAGAGGTTCGTTTGTGTTCAGCTTAAAATCTTTTATTTTGATCTCATATTTATCTTCAGGATTCCAAACTTGTGCATTAAATATATGGGTATCTTTATCTTGTACTACACGTGTAGCCCAAGCAGGAATTCGCTCTCCTTCTCCTCCATTCCAACAAACAATTAGTTTATATAAATCACCATGATTTAGTTGATTGGAAGACAAATTTATCTCCCAAATACCATTCTTTTGCTGTACTAACTTGTAACTGTCCTTTTTCTTCCAATCCGAAAAATCTCCAATTAAGTAAATTTCAGTAGCATTAGGAGCCCACTCTCTAAGCACCCAACCATCTTTTGTTCTATGCAGTCCAAAATACAGATAACCAGATGCAAAATCAGAGAGAGAAAATTTTTTATTTTGAGTTAACTCAGACTCTTTTTTTATAGCTTCTTGATGACGACCAACAATAGCAGCCTCAAATGGCTTTAGCCAAGAATCATTTTTTATTAACTTTAGTTCTTTTTTCATAGGGAACAATTAATATGAGATTAAACTTAGATTCTGTTTTTTTAAGTACTTAGCAACAGTTTTTGACTATTTCTAATTTTTTCACAAGATACAACTAAATTGTTACAATTTACGATTCATCAGTATCTATTGTTAAATTTATAAAATCCGATAAGCGCTTAGCTTGACGAAAGACCTTTTCTATTTTTTCCATCGACTCTTTTTGTTCAAAAAAGTCATCTGAAATAGGATACGATATCAAAAAATCTTTGGGTTGTATATATTTTAGTAATGGATTATCTTTTGAAAAACCACGAGGTGCTGAAATCAAGCGACTTTCCCCTACAGAGGGAAAATAACGAGTAAACTCAGGGTCTTCAATGATTCCCTTATATTCATTAATTCTATTATAAATAGCTATTCTTATCTTTGTTAATATAGGAGTAGGTATAAATAAGCTTCCACTTCCTAGTAAACAATTTCCAGGCTCTAAGTGGACATAATACCCACTTTTAGGTGATTTTTTCCCATACGGATTTATATAGCCTCCAAAGTGTATTTTATAAGGTGTTTTATCCGAAGTAAATCGAAGATCACGATGAATACGATAAGTACACTCTTCAGGACTTATTGCAATAACTGATGTATCAAAACTAGAAATACACAATAATATTTTAGATAGAAGATGATGAAATTCCTCCTTTGCTTGATCATAGTAAGAACGATTTGATTCAAACCACTCTTTGTTATTATTATTTGCTAAATCTTTTAAAAATTGAAGTATCATTTCTTCACTATACTAAATAAGAATACTACGACGAATTTAATAAATAATTCATGAAAAGATACAAAATTGAGTTTTTGTTTTCATATTTTATTTTTGTTTCAAAAACATACTCTTTTTAATCTCAATAACTAATAAAGAAATATTATATTTGCAAATAGAGTTCAAGAAAATACAAATTAATAAAGTTATTATGAAAAAAAGTAAATTTAGTATCGCGGCAATTGTATTAAGTACCTCACTATTGTTTAGCTCTTGTATAGGCTCATTTGGGTTACACAACAAGCTTTTATCTTGGAATCATGAAATTGGTAATAAATTCGTTAATGAATTAGTGTATTTTGCTTTTAACATTATACCAATCTATCCTGTGTGTTACATAACTGATATGCTTATATTAAATTCAATCGAATTTTGGTCTGGTTCCAATCCTATAGCTGATGTAGGTACAATTAAAAGAGTAAAAGGAGAGAATGGAAACTATTTAGTTGAAACATTGGAGAATGGATACATCATTACCAAAGAAGGTGTAGAGGGTACTACCCAATTAACTCATAATGCAGAAACTAACATTTGGAGTGTTGAAGCAAATGGTGAGCAATCTGATTTCCTGAGAATAAATGATGATAATACTGCAGATTTACTTTTGCCGAATGGTAATGTTCAATCAATTCAATTAAATGCCGAAGGATTACAAATGGCAAAGGAAGAATTAGCTCAAGCTTTATAATTAATAAAAAATTAGAGTTAATTCAATAATAATATTTTCAAGAGCAAACGAATAAAATGTCGTTTGCTCTTTTTTATTACTTAAAAAGGATATCCTACTGCAAAGTGAAAAGCGAAATCTCTGCTAAATTTAGGTCTAACAATTGGATAGCGATCTTTTCCCTTATCAAATGCTGGATTGATTGCTTTCATACCTCCATCAAACCGCAATACAAAGAAAGATAAATCCAAACGTAACCCTAAACCATAAGCAACCGCTATATCTTTATAAAACTGATTAAATCTAAATTTACCACCTGGTTGCGCCTCGTAATCTCTTAAAGTCCATATATTTCCAGCATCCACAAATAACGCTCCATGAAGCTTCCAAAATAAACGAGACCTAAATTCTATACTGGCATCAAACTTTATATCACCCGATTGATTTAAGAAGTTTCCATCACCAGGAAAACTTCCTGGTCCTAACTCTCTTACTGACCATCCTCTTACACTATTTGCTCCGCCTGAGAAGTAACGTTTTTCAAAAGGAATAACCTTCCCATTTCCGTACGGAACAGCTATTCCTAAACCAGCATGATAGGCAATGGTATTTCGTTCATCTAAAACAATAGTCTGTGAAAAATCAAAATCACCCTTTAAGTACTGAGCATAAGGAATTCCTAAAAACTCATATTCATCATCACTATTTTTACTCTTGTTTAATAAGGAAGATAGACCATATAACAGGTTACCAGCAGACTCTATACTAGCCCGTATAGAATACGAGCTACCACGTGTAGTGGGTGTAGAGAAAACACCTCCAGCACTATTATATTGGTAACTATATCCTGTACTAACAATTAATCTATTCTTATAGTTATACTCTAAAATATAATTTTGTCCTTGTTCTAAGTGGTCTTGTTTAAACTTTTCCGATATCCATGGCATGTATAGATAACTCACATCCAACAAATCAAAACGATTATGTCTTCGTTGTTCTTTTCTCTGCCATTTATAGCTCCAATAAGTTGATGCAACAGTTCTAGAGAACTCCGGTCTCTTTTGATAATTAAATTGCAATCCAAACTCAGTAGTTGCATTAATTCTCTGCTTAAAATCTGAAGAAAGAAAAGGAAATAAAAAACGTGGAAAATTCAAGTTTAACTCTCCCCCATACTCACGATAATTATGATTACTATATCCTGGTTGTAATCCAGTAATAGCCTCATAAGCCCCTCTAACTTTTGCTGTGAATGTTTCTGAACCTCTAAAAATATTTCTATGGCTATACGACAGCTGTGCTGCAGCACCTAAGTCTCCTGCTGAGTTAGTTCCATCTAGCTCTAAAGATACAGATTGATTTTTCCCTTTTGTTAAAAGCACATAACCATAAAGTTGGGTACTATCATTTTTCATAGGTACAAAACGAATATTAGTGTATTTTAAAGCTGACAAACGACTGTAGTTAGCATAAGTCTCTTGAACCTCCTTTTCTTTATATAACTCTCCTCGTGTTAACCGCAAATTCTCAACTAATATTTTAGGTCGAAAAGAGAGTTTATCCATATAATAAATAGGATAGTTTTTATAATGAATAGAATCATTAATCGCAATACTACCCAGAGCACTCGATTGCGATAAATCAAAGTCAGTAACAAAGCTAATTTGATTTACATAATATTGACTATGTTTTTTTTTACGATCTGGAACAAAAGCATTGTAAGGCTGCAAATGTAAAGTCAAATCCACCTTATACGTATTTTTTATAGTATCTGCAGAATAAGTTAGAAACTCTTTATTAAAACGATAGTAACCATTATTCTGAAGTAATCTAGTAATTCGCTCCCGTTCAGAATCTAATCGATTTATATCCAACTGCATTCCTTCATATAAAAAAGAATTTGTGGAGTCTGCTTCTAAATAAGAGACAATCAATTCATCATTAACATCATACTTTATAGACTCTACAATATAAGGTGTACCCGTTTTGATATAATAATGAACAGTAGCTTGTTTTCTTCTGGTCTTCATCTGGCGTGTTACACTTGCTCGCATAAACCCCATATTTTGAACAGCCTTTTGCAGCTCCTCTTGTGTTCTATCAGCCTCTATATCACTGTATATAACTGGTTCATCTCCAATTTTTCTAAGAAAACGATTCATCCATTTTGTTGAATCTTTACCTGATAGATTATAAATATATAGTGGAGTTTTGAATAAACTAAACCATTTAGCGTTCGGGTTTTGACGCAGGTAAGGTTTTAAATCAGAGGATTTTACGTGTTTATTATCACTATGAATTTTTACCTCATTTAATAAATAAGAGTTTTTAGGAACATGTTTAGTAGCTGAACACCCCCATAAAACAAATAAAACCGATAAGCCTACTACTATATTAAGGAGTTCCTTTTTCATCTTTTAATTCAAATACCTCTTACTTTAACCACAAAGATAGATGATATTTCTGTATCATAAAATAATTATTTCGACAACATAGAAGATTAATAAAATCAATTAATATTGTACTTTTACAAAAGATCATCTAATCAGTAATAAATTACAAAAATAGTTTCAATGAAGATAAGCAAAAATAAATTAAAATTCATTCGTTCTCTAAATCAAAAAAAACAAAGAGACCAGAATAATGTATTTTTGGCTGAAGGTCCTAAACTTGTAGAGGAATTACTTCAGGTTTTTCCGTGCCAGTATTTAGCAGCTACTCCTGAGTGGCTACGATTAAATAGTAATTCCAAAGCGAAAGAAGTTGTCGAAGTGTCTATCGAAGGATTAAAACAGGGCAGCTTACAGCAAAATCCACAACAGGTTTTAGCAATCTTTGAAAAACCTACATACAAGATTAAACTTGATAAAATAAAAGATTCTCTTTGCCTTGCACTTGATGATGTTCAATCCCCAGGAAATTTAGGTACTATAATAAGACTTGCCGATTGGTTTGGTATTGAAGATGTGTTTTGCTCTCTCCATACGGCTGATGTTTATAACCCCAAAACGGTACAGGCTACTATGGGGGCCTTAGCCAGAGTTAGAGTCCACTATACGCCTCTAGATGATTTAATAACCAAATTGGATAACCATCCTATTTATGGTGCCTTCCTGGAAGGAAAACCTATTTATAATGAAACTCTATCACAAAAAGGTTTAATTGTTATGGGTAATGAAGGACAAGGAATTAGTAAAGAAATAGAATCGTTAATAACAGATAAACTATATATTCCAAACTATCCAGAGAATAGAAAAGGATCAGAATCCTTAAATGTTGCTGTGGCTAGTGCAATAATTTGCGCTGAGTTTCGCAGACAGGCTCTTTGTCAACAATATTAAATGGAGTGCAAAAATAGAGTTCAGAATAATCAGCAGAAAAAATCTCTTTTTGTATTTGCGATAAATTAAGTTCTTCATCTATAAATAATGAATCACCTACCTTAATTATTTTGCTTTCTTTAGAACAAAGTAATAATACACCTGAGTGTAACCACTTAGTAAAAGGAGGCTCCTGTTTAAATGGAGTGATAGTAAACACATTATCCTTGATATCAAAGGTAATCACCACCTGACGTACCCACCCTCTATTTTCAATAAACAATAACGAAGCGGCCCACTTTTGAATCATATTATTCTGCCTCTAACAATATAGAAGTGTTCTTTTTCTCGGTAATTTCTTTTTTTAGCTGATTCTTAGGTTGTGTATTCTTCTTTGGCTCTTGTACCTTTTTTTCTACTTCAACCTTATCTTGAGTCGCTCTTTCACGTAAAGCTCTAGGGTCTCTTTGTATCACTCGATTTTGTTCCGTTTCTGTTTCTTCTGCATCTAAAGAATCAACTTGTAACTCCTCTTGAAGAATATCAGCTTGTTTTGCAGAATCTGTCACAATAGAATCTGGTGCAATTGTCAGCGAATCCAGACCTAATGAGTCTTTTGCATGATATCTCATCAAAGAAATATTACTCACATAATACTCAGATAATAAAGAATCATTCTGTGGAATATAGATAAAACCATTAATTTCTTTTATTACACCTAACGTATCAGAGTACACAATTAACTCCTTTCTTCCATTCTGCTTAATCTCACTAAATGATAATACGGTAGAATCATTATCATAAGTAGCTTGTAAAAACATCATTGGAGATACAAAAACAGAATCCACAATGGGGATATCCATAAAATGATAAGTGGCCTGCCATACTAAAGTATCTCTATCGTAAAAATTAGAATCTGATGGAAGAGTAAAAATTATTTTATTATGCAAAGGAGTACTACTCAATTTATAATTTTTTCTCCATGCCCAAACATCTATACTGTCTCCTTCCTCACTAGTTAATGGTCTATCTTCACGTATAGCAACCAAAAAGTCAATGGATTCTTTCTCTTTCTCTAAACGTTTATTCATCTTTTCATATACACGTCCTAGAACTTCTAAGTTTCGTGTATACCAAACCATTGATGAGTCAAATTCAGCTTGTGTTATGTTGTGCTTTTCAAAAACAGATTCTACATAAATTGCCTTCTTATATCTTTCATTGTAAGGAACTTCTTCAGCCATGGCTTTGGCTATATGGTA
>JAAYSY010000113.1 GCA_012518235.1 Bacteroidales bacterium | reverse complement strand
TAAGAAAACGAGCAGGAGAAGCTTTATTTAACATCATTCATGATTATAACTACTTTAGAGTAGAAACCATAGACTCCTTTTTCCAATCCGTTATACGCAATTTAGCGAGAGAACTTGGACTTAATTTAAACTTAAATGTTGAATTAAATAACAAAGAAGTCTTAAGCGAATCTGTGGATAGCTTAATAGAAAAACTATCTCCAGGTTCTCACATTCTTCGTTGGTTATTAGATTACATTCATGAAAAGATTCAAGATGAACGCTATTGGAATATATCACAAGAAGTTAAATCTTTTGGAAATAATATTTTTGATGAGAAATACATCGAGTTAGGTAAAGTCCTTCGTGAAAAAATGAGGAACCCTCAATTTATAGCCAATATTAAGAAGGAATTGGTAGCCATCAGAACTGAAGCTTTAGAACAAATGAAGGGGTTTTATGATCAGTTTCACTCTATATTAAGTCAAAATGGTTTAACTGTTGATGATTTAGCTTATAAAGCCACAGGAATAGCTAGTTATTTTAACAAATTAAACAATGGAGAACTATTGAATGAAACTTTAAATACGCGTGCACAAAATTGTCTTAATAATGCATCCGCATGGAGTACCAAAAAGGCTCCCAATAAAGATCAAATTATCCAACTAGCAGAACAACGTTTAATACCACTATTACAAGATGCGGAAGAGTTTAGAAATAAAAACAATATTATTGTACAAAGCTGCACCCTTTCTTTGGCTCATCTAAATCAACTACAACTACTAAATTCAATTAATGAAGAAGTTCAGAACCAAAATAGAAAAAACAATCGATTCTTACTTTCTGAAACTAATGCTCTTTTACATGATATTATTAAAGAAGAAGACTCTTCTTTTGTTTTTGAGAAAATAGGCTCTAACATTAAGCATGTTATGATTGATGAATTTCAAGATACTAGTCGCATGCAGTGGGATAACTTCCAGATTTTATTAATGGAAGGCTTATCACAAGGATATGATAGTCTGATTGTTGGCGATGTAAAACAATCAATATATAGATGGCGTAATGGAGATTGGACTCTGCTAAATAATTTAGGGGTAGAAAAATTCCCCTATCCCATTCGCATAGAAACACTAAAGACCAATCGTAGAAGTGAAAGCAATATCATTTCATTTAACAATCACTTTTTTATTAAAGCTGTAAACTATCTTAACACTATTTATACAGAAGAACTAGGAGAAGACTGCCAACCTCTTTTAAGTGCATACAGTGATGTTATACAAGAGTCGCCTAAAAAAGAAAAAAAAGGATTTGTTAAAGCCTCATTTATAGACTCTAAAGAAAGTGACTATTCGTATGAGGAACTCACAATTCTTCAGATGAAGGAACAAATAGATGAATTGGTTGCAAAAGGAGTTCAATTAAAAGACATTGCTATTTTAGTTCGAAAGAACAAAGCCATTCCCCCAATAGCAGATTATTTTCAAAAGGAAACCCATTATACAATTGTTTCTGATGAAGCCTTTCAATTAAAAACCTCAATAGCCATCAATGTATTGATAGATGCTATTCGTTTTTTAGTAAATCCAGAAAACACTATTATACGAGCTCAACTTTTAGTTACTTATCAAAATAAAGTAAAAAATGAAGCTTTAGATTTAGATACTTTATTAAGTAATGATGCTGAATTCTATCTACCTAACGATTTTTTAGATCAAAAAGATGAGTTAAAGTTAATGCCACTCTATGAACTCTTAGAGCAGTTATACAACCTCTTCAACTTAGATAAACTAGCAAATCAAGAAGCATATCTCTTCTCTTTTTTCGATGCGGTAAGTCATTATTTAGAGTCTAACTCCTCTGATTTAGGTCTCTTTATTCAATATTGGGACGAAATACTATCATTAAAAACCATACCTAGTGGAGATATAGATGGCATACGCATACTCTCTATTCATAAATCAAAAGGATTAGAGTTTCACACGGTCTTAATTCCATTTTGTGATTGGAATTTAGAAGTAGAATCTCCTACTGGTAACTTAATTTGGTGTGCTCCAGAATACGAACCTTTTAATCATTTAGATATAGTTCCTATTAACTATTCATCTAGGATGAGTGAATCAATTTATAAGGACGATTACTTAGAAGAGCGCTTACACTTATGGATAGATAATTTGAATATACTTTATGTTGCGTTTACAAGGGCTGGAAAGAATCTCATTTTATGGGGTCAACAGAATAAAAAGAACACAGTATCAGAATTACTTATAGAAACTCTATCCTCTCTTCAAATAGGAACAGAAAGCTCCTCTACTTACTGGAATAATGAAGAGAACATATTTACTTATGGTAAAGTATGCTCTTCTCAGTCTGAAACAACAAATAAAGAATCAACAAATCCTATTACACAAACTAAAAATCCAATTAACATAACTATGCAATCAATGGTTCCCAACATTCAATTTAGACAATCTAACCGATCAGCAGATTTTATTGAAGAAGCAGGAGGAGAAACAGAGCTGTCCTCGCAATTCATAGATAGAGGACAACTACTGCATACACTTTTCTCTGAGATTAAAACATTGGAAGACATAGAGCCTGCAATTACCAAACTACTCTTTGAGGGAATTATAGAAAGTGTAGAAGAGGAAGAAAAAATCAGGAAGATTACTCAAGAAGCTTTTAATCAGCCCATAGTAAAAGAGTGGTTTTCTGATCAATGGAATATACTTAACGAGTCGGCTATTTTATTTAAGTCTAAAGACACGTATCAACAACGACGTCCCGACCGTGTTATGATAAAGAATGATCAAGTAGTAGTAATAGATTTTAAGTTTGGTCAACCACATAAAAAGTATAACTCTCAAATAAAAGAATATATAAATCTACTAATAGCTATGGGCTATTCTAATGTGAAAGGTTATATCTGGTATGTTCTAAATAAACAAATAGAAGAAATATAAAAGCAGCATTATAACTACCTCTTTATCAAAAAGTATTAAAACATAAGACACAAAATAATCATCATGCATACATTTTTAGAATTAGTAGCTCAAGATCTTTATAGCAAAATAGGAAAAGATTTATCCCAAGTAGCAGTTATTTTCCCAAATAAAAGGGCCAGCCTTTTCTTTAATGAATATTTAACAGACCAAAGCACATCTCCTATTTGGGCACCAACTTATTTAAGTATAAATGAGCTTTTTCAACAATTATCACCCTTAAAAATAGGTGATCCTATTCAACTTGTCTGCGAATTACATAAAGTATTTTGTGAGAAAACCCAAAAAGATGAAAGCTTAGATGACTTCTATTTTTGGGGTGAACTACTAATTAGTGATTTTGATGATGTAGATAAAAACTTAGTAGATGCTAATCAACTCTTTGCTAATTTAAAAGATTTGAAAGAGATTGTGGAAGACCTTGATTACCTAGATAAAGAACAAGAGCAGGCCATACAACAATTTTTTAAAGCTTTTTCTATAGATAAAAATACGGAGTTAAAAGATAGATTCATTTCACTTTGGGATTGTCTTAATTCTATATATCATCAATTTCAATCAAACCTTGAAAGCTCAGGAGTAGCTTATGAAGGTATGCTTTACCGAAAAGTAATAGAAGAATTAAAAAACAAAGAACTTCCTTATGAAACTTTTATTTTTGTAGGTTTCAATGTTCTTAATGAAGTAGAGAAACACTTTTTCCAATTATTACAAAACAAAGAAAAAGCTCTTTTCTATTGGGATTACGATGTTTTTTATACGCAATTAAACACCCGATATGAAGCTGGTGAATTTATACTTCGTAACTTAAAACTATTTCCTAATGAACTAAAAGCCGAACACTTTGACCGCCTAAACAAACGTAAGCAAATAAGATACATAGCAGCCTCAACAGAAAATGAACAAGCTCGTTATTTGCCACTATGGATAGATGAAAACCTAACAAACAAAGAAAGAGAAAGTGCTATAGTATTATGTAATGAAAGTCTTCTACTACCTGTTCTTCACTCCATTCCGCAACAAGTGAAAAACCTCAATGTTACAATGGGATTTCCTTTATCTCAAACCCCAGTATATAGCTTCATACTATCTATAATAGAACTACAAAGTGAAGGGTATAATAGCAAATCAGGACGATACCTTTATAAACAGGTAGTATCAGTACTTAATCATCCTTACACACAAAAAAAATCAGATTTCTCAAATCAAATAATACAAGAACTAACAACCCACAATCGATTCTATCCTACTCCTGCTGAATTACAAAAGGATGACTTCATGAAAATTTTATTTACACCCATCCAAACTCAAAAAGAATTATGCAAACAATTAACTTCTTTAATTAAACAGGTAGCAGCACTTTACAATACAAAAGAGGAAAGCACCTCTAATGTTTTTAATCCGCTATATAAAGAATCCCTTTTCAAAGGATATACCTTAATAAACCGTCTTTATACATTAATTGAAAGTGGACATTTAAAGGTAGAAATACAAACCTTAACTAAATTAATTGAACGACTATTGATAAGCACACAGATTCCTTTCCATGGTGAACCTGCCATTGGATTACAAGTTATGGGAGTACTAGAGACACGTAACCTTGACTTCAAAAACATTGTAATGTTATCGGTAAACGAAGGACAATTACCTAAAAAAGGAAACGAAACATCGTTCATTCCATATAATCTAAGAAAAGCTTTTGGTATGACTACATTAGAGCATAAAAATGCAGTCTATGCGTATTACTTTTATAGATTATTACAACGAGCAGAAAACATCACTTTAATTTATAATAATACTCGAAGTGATCAAAATGAAGGCGAATGGTCACGTTTTATGCTTCAATTATTAATTGGACGCTCCCAACAAGATATTCAACAATTTTTCTTGAATAGTCAACAAAAACCTCAACTAACAACGTCTATTACAATACCAAAAAATGACGAAACACTAACAAAGCTTATTGATAAATACAATGTAGCCCAACAAAGAAAAGGAAAATCCACTCTATCTCCTTCAGCCATTAATACCTACTTAGATTGTAGACTAAAATTCTACTATAGATACATTGTCAATTTAACTCCACCTACAGAAGTTAGCTCAGAAATAGACCCAGCTCTATTTGGAAGCATATTTCACAAATCAGCAGAGTTAACCTATCAATACCTCACCTCACATACAAAAAGAATAACTAAAGAAAAAATTGAACGCTTATTGAATGAGAAACACAAATTAAAACAGTTTGTTGATGATGCATTTAAAGAGTTGTTATTTCACATCGATCAAAAAGAAAAATCAGAATATAATGGAACACAATTAATTAACTTCGAAGTAATTAAGTCCTATTTAGAACAACTACTACGTTATGATATGAATCAAACTCCTTTCGATTTAATAGAGACAGAAGAAGTAGTTAATGGTACTATTGAAGTACAAAGTGCAAAAGGAAAAATCAAATTAGGAATCAATGGTATTATTGATCGAATGGATAACAAAAATGGCGTTTTACGAATCATAGACTACAAAACAGGAAAAGGAGACAAATTATTAAAAGAACTTGATTTTTTGTTTAATCGGGAAGAAAAAAATAGACCTAATCATATACTACAAACATTCATATATGCTTCTATATTATGCAATCAGAGAACAGATAAAATAGCTCCTGCTATTTTATATCTTAGAGAAACCACACGCAATGAATCACCTATTATATCAATAGGTCAAAAGAAAAATGAAGCTGTGGAAATCGTTGACTTCTCTAAATACAAAAAAGAGTTTGATTGCAAAATGCAAGAAGTTCTAGAGGAAATATTTGATAATCACACAGCTTTTGATCAAACCCCTATAGTAGATAAGTGTACTTATTGCGATTATAAACAATTATGCCAAAGATAAATAAGACTATTTGTCATAAAACAAAGCAAAAACACCAAAACACAAGACTTTTTGTCATTAATAGGGGATAAAAACAAGTGGTACATCATTTGCATTTATATAAGTGAGCAACGATAACTTAATAATCAGTGCTCATTATTAATAAAATGTTTAACTAAAATATAGGAGATTAAATTATGATGATGCCAATTAGAAGATCACAAAGATGGTTACCCAGTATTTTCAATGATTTCTTTGATACAGACTGGATGGAAAAAGCTAACGCTACTGCACCTGCTATCAATGTATTCGAATGTGAGGATAGTTATAAGCTAGATGTTGCAGCTCCTGGATTAACTAAAGAAGACTTTAATGTTAAAGTAGATGATGACAACAACTTAGTTATTGCGATGGAAAAAAGCAATAAAGAGGAAAAAGAGGAACAAGGATGCTACTTACGCAGAGAGTTTTCTTACTCAAAATTTGAACAAAGAATTATTTTACCAGATAATATTAATCATGATGGTATTCATGCTGAGGTAAAAAATGGTGTACTTTCAATTGAGATACCAAAAATTTCAGAAGAAGAAATACAAAAAAATGAGAAATTGATTGAAATAAAATAACTAACAAATAAATCTGTTAATAGGTCGTTCATTTGAGCGACCTATTTTTATTTTAAGTAATACAAAATCACCCATAAGTAACACATAGAAAACAATAGTAGATGATGAGTCAGGACTACACTATGTAGCGCCTACGAGAATCGAACTCGTGTTTCAGCCGTGAGAGGGCCGCGTCCTAACCGCTAGACGAAGGCGCCAAATGTTTTTAGAAAAGAAAAGCTAAGTTTTATTTGTACTTAGCTCACATTTGGTCTTAAAAAAAGCGGAAGCTGGGGGATTCGAACCCCCGGTACAGTTGCCCGTACGACAGTTTAGCAAACTGTTGGTTTCAGCCACTCACCCAAACTTCCGTTATGCATTATCACTCAAATGCGATGCAAATATATAAGTTACTTTTGTACTGCACAAATCTTTTTTAGATTATTTTATTTTTCTTTTGTTTCGTACTAAATTAAACAACTCAAACACATTAGATTATAGGCTATATCAGCGATTGCTTAGTAGTTAATAAAAACTTTTATATCTTATCCATAAATAGTTTATATCTTTGCACGCATAAATGTCCAAGTTATAAATAAACAGCATTTGAATGGAATGGATAAGTGAACTACTCCAAGAACAATCAGCTCTACAGGCAGCCATTGTTCTCTCCTTAATTTCAGGTATTGGATTAGGATTAGGAAAAATTCGTTTTTGGGGTATTTCCCTAGGAATAACCTTTGTTTTTTTTACAGGTATTTTTGCAGGACACCTTGGAGTGTCAGTTCAAGCAGATGTACTCAATTACGTTGAAACCTTTGGCTTAGTACTCTTTGTTTACTCATTAGGACTTCAAGTAGGACCTGGATTCTTTAACTCTTTTCAGAAAAGTGGAATCAGATTAAATGCACTAGCATTTGCAGTCATAGTACTAGGCACAGGACTCACATTAATATTTAGTAAATTATTCCATGTGGATTTACCCAACATGATTGGAGTACTTTGTGGAGCTACAACTAATACACCAGCTCTAGGAGCAGCCCAACAGACCCTAAAACAATTAGGACTAGAAAGTAGTTCTCCCGCTTTAGGATGTGCTGTAGCTTATCCACTAGGTGTTGTTGGTGTAACACTTGCCATCTTACTTATTCGAAAAATTTGGATTAAAGATAATGATTTACAGAAAATAGAAAACAGCAAAAAAGATGAAACTTTCATTGCTGAATTTCAAGTTCACAACCCGGGAATTTTCAATAAAACAATAAAAGAAATAGCTCAAATAAGTCATTCTAAGTTTATCATTTCACGCTTATGGAGAGAAGGTATCGTAAGCATTCCTACATCTGAAAAAAAAATATTACCTAATGATAGATTATTAGTTGTTACTTCTGAAAATGAAATAACCAAATTAACTGTATTATTTGGAGAACAAGAACTCACCGATTGGAATAAAAAAGGAATTGACTGGACTACTCTAGATCAACAACTAACATCGTTAGACGTACTCATTACCCGTCCCGAAATAAATGGTAAAAAAATAGACTCTCTACGATTACGAAATAAATTCGGAGTTAATATTAGCCATCTTTTCCGTTCTGGTGTTAAGCTATTAGCTACTCCAGATTTAGTTCTTCAGTTTGGTGATAGAGTAAATTTAGTGGGGGAAGCATCAGCCATTAATAAAGTTGAAAATGTATTAGGTAATGTCGTTAAAAACTTAAACGAGCCTAACCTTGTTGTTGTTTTTATTGGAATGGTATTCGGATTACTTTTAGGAGCTATCCCCTTCTATATTCCGGGTATGAGTGTACCTCTTAAACTAGGTATTGCGGGAGGACCTATTATTATAGGTTTACTTATGGGTAAATTTGGGCCCCGCTTACATCTTATTACTTACACCACAGCAAGTGCTAACTTAATGCTACGAGCTTTAGGACTAACACTTTATTTAGCCTGCTTAGGCTTAGATGCAGGTCCTAAATTCTTTGAAACTGTTTTCCAGCCCGAAGGAATCCTCTGGATACTTTCAGGTTTTCTACTTACAATAATTCCAGTTTTAATTGTCGGAGCATTCTCTCATCAAATTTTGAAAATTGATTTTGGATCAATTGCTGGTATGCTTTGTGGTAGTATGGCAAACCCTATGAGCTTAGAATATGTAAATTCAATAATAGAGGGTGATAATCCTTCTGTATCCTATGCTACAGTTTATCCATTAAGCATGTTTTTACGTGTAATTATTGCTCAATTATTATTGTTATTCTTTTCATAATAGTTAAATTAACAAAAAAATACAGATTATAGTATGAAAACACCCGATCCTCTTACTCCTGAAGAGATATGCAAAGATTTGCGATACTTACAGTTGCTGTCTCGTAGTTTTCCAACTATCGCAACAGCAAGTACAGAAATAATAAACCTAGAAGCAATAAAAAATCTGCCCAAAGGAACAGAACATTTTCTAACAGATATACATGGAGAATATGAGGCTTTTCAACATGTACTAAAAAATGCATCAGGTACTATTAAAAGAAAAGTCCATGAGATATTTGGAAATGACTTAAGAGAGTTTGAAAAAAAAGATATCTGTACGCTCATTTACTACCCTGAAGAAAAGATCAGATTAGTAAAAGAAATAGAAGAAAATATTGATGAGTGGTATCTTGTTACTTTAAATCAATTAGTACGCGTATGTCAAAATGTATCTTCTAAATACACACGTTCAAAGGTAAGAAAAGCATTACCACATGAGTTCTCTTATATTATTCAAGAGTTATTACACGAATCTCCATCCGATCCAAATAAACACGATTACATCAATATGGTTATAAAAACCATTATATCAACTCGCCGAGCAGATAGCTTTATTACTGCAATGTGTAATCTTATTCAACGTTTAGTTATTGATTCATTACATATTGTTGGAGATATTTACGATAGAGGTCCAGGAGCACACATTATTATGGAGACGTTATGCGATTATCACAATGTGGACATACAATGGGGAAACCATGATATTCTTTGGATGGGTGCAGCTTCAGGAAACGATAGTTGTATAGCAAATGTTATACGCATTGCTATGCGTTATGGTAACCTGACAACTCTTGAAGATGGCTATGGTATTAATTTATTGCCATTAGCTACTTTTGCAATGGAAACGTATGAAAATGATTCTTGCATTATTTTTGCTCCTCGTACTAAGTTTGCAGATACTACTTATAATAAAAAAACCCTGCGGTTAATATCTCAAATGCACAAAGCTATTTCCATTATTCAATTTAAGTTAGAAGCACAGATTATAGCTAGAAGACCGGAATTTAATATGGAACACCGGAACTTACTAGATAAAATTGATTATGAAAAAGGAACTTTTGTACTTAATGGAAAAGAATACCCACTACTAGATACACAGTTCCCTACGGTAAATCCTAAAGAGCCTTATAAACTAACAGAAGAAGAACAAAATATTGTAGAAAAATTACATGCATCGTTTATGAATAGTGAAAAACTACAAAAGCATATGCGTTGCTTATTTACACATGGGGGAATGTTTTTAGTAACAAACTCTAACCTACTATATCATGCTTCTGTTCCTCTTAATAAAGATGGATCATTTAAAAAAGTGAAGATTGGTAAAAAACAATACTGGGGACGTAAGTTACTAGAAAAGGTAGATCAATTAGCTCGTACCGCCTATTTTCATGAAGGAGATGATGAGAAAAAACACTTTGCTTTAGATTATGTATGGTACTTGTGGTGTGGTGAAGAATCCCCTCTTTTTGATAAAGAAAAAATGGCTACTTTTGAACGTTATTTTATAGAAGATAAAGAACTTCACAAAGAAGAAAAAGGTTTTTATTACACGTTAAGAAACAAAGAGGAAATCTGTCAAATGATTCTAGATGAGTTTGGCATTGATAGTCCACATGGACACATAATTAATGGTCACGTACCTGTTAAAATCATAAAAGGGGAACAACCAATTAAGGCCAATGGTAAGTTATTAGTTATTGATGGTGGATTCTCAAAAGCATACCAAAATCAGACAGGAATTGCTGGATACACATTAGTTTATCACTCTCATGGACTTCAATTAGTACAACATGAGCCCTTTGAATCTCGACAGAAAGCAATAGAAGAAGGACAAGATATTAAATCAACAACATTTTTAGTCGAATTCAATTCTCAAAGGGTTCTTGTTAAACATACTGATATTGGTAAAGAATTATCGGAACAAATTTTTGACTTACAAAAACTTTTAGTGGCTTACCGTACAGGACTTATAAAAGAAAAAGTATAATTCACGCTCAAAAT
>JAAYSY010000112.1 GCA_012518235.1 Bacteroidales bacterium | reverse complement strand
GTTGTTTATAACAGGAGAAATTAAGTTGTTGAAAAGATGCTTAGTCTAGATTATATGTAAGATAATTCTGACTATCTTTGATTTATGAACTTAGTAATAGAAGAAAACTGGGGCATTATCTCGTATGATGCAGCATGGGATAAGCAAAAAAAGTATTTTGATGAGGTAATCGATGCCAAATTAAATAATTCGAGTTATACAAATCGTATTATTATATGTGAGCATCCATCTGTTTATACTTTGGGGAAAAGTGGTGTAAAGGAAAATATGTTATTGAGTGAACTACAATTAAAACAACTTGGTGCAGAGTTATACCATATTGATAGAGGAGGAGATATAACTTATCATGGGCCAGGGCAGATTGTTTGTTATCCTATAATAGATCTTGATGCTTTTAATTTAGGTCTAAAAGCTTATATCCATTTATTAGAGGAGGCTGTGATTAAAGTTTGTGCACACTACAAAATTGAGGCCGAACGTTTAGAGGGAGCTACCGGTGTTTGGCTGGATTCAGGGACTTCTAAAGAGAGGAAAATATGTGCAATGGGGGTTCGGTCGAGTCACTTTGTAACCATGCATGGACTTGCATTGAATGTGAATACCGATTTGAATTATTTTAATTATATAAACCCTTGTGGCTTTTGTGATAAAGGGGTTACTTCTTTTCAAAAAGAGTTAGGTCAGGAGGTTTCCGAAACTCTAGTGGCTGACTTATTAGTTCAAAAAATTAATGAGTTGTTACAAGAAAGATAAATATTGGACTGAAATTATCTATTTGTGTTTGATATGATGATTAATTTAAACTTTCTGACTGATTAATATTCAGATTAATAATATTTTGTTAGTTTTGTTTCATGTTTTATGTGAAAAGTATTGAGTCATAATGAAGATAGAGATTATTCCAGCATTGGATATTATTGATGGTAAATGTGTGAGGCTTTCTCAGGGAGATTACGAGAAGAAGAAAATCTATAGTGAAAACCCACTAGAGGTTGCAAAACGAATGGAAGATGCTGGTATCACTCGATTACATGTGGTCGATTTAGATGGTGCTTTATCTGCTGGAATAGTTAATCTTAAGTTATTAGAAAAATTATGCTCACAAACGTCCCTTACCATTGATTTTGGAGGAGGTATTAAAACAGAAGATGATATTGAAGCAGCTTTTCAATCTGGGGTAGCCATGGTAACCGTAGGAAGTATGGCTGTGCGTAACCCTCAACTATTTTTAGATTGGCTAAACCAGTATGGTGGTGATAAAATAATTTTAGGAGCCGATGTTAATGAAAGGAATATTGCTATTAATGGATGGCAAGAGAGTTCATCGCAAGAGTTGTTTCCTTTTCTTGAAGACTATTTAACTAAAGGTGTTAGAAAAGTGATTTGTACTGATATAAGTAAAGATGGTATGTTACAAGGAACTAATGTTTCTTTATATAAAGAGATCTTAGCTGCTTTTCCTAAAGTACATCTCATAGCTAGTGGTGGTATTGCATCAATAGCAGATATTGATTGTTTGGTAGAACAAAAAATACCAGGGGTTATCATTGGAAAAGCATTGTATGAAGGCAATATTACTTTGAATGATTTACAACCGTATTTGTAACCTAAATATAAATTAAAAACGAAACCGATGGAAAAGAGAATTATTCCTTGTCTAGACATTAAAAATGGAAAAACGGTAAAAGGGGTTAATTTTATAAATCTAAAACAGGCAGGAGACCCAATAGAGTTAGCACAAGCTTATAATGAGCAAGGGGCTGATGAGTTGGTTATACTAGATATAGCTGCAACGGTTGAAAAACGAAAGACTTTTGGTCAGTTAATTAATGATATAGCTAATGTGTTAACTATACCTCTCACTGTGGGTGGGGGAATTAGTGAATTGGCTGATGTAGAACGGATTTTAGAATCGGGAGCTAGTAAAGTGTCTTATAATACAGCTGCTTTACGAAATCCAGATTTAATTGATGATGTTGCTAAGCATTTCGGTTCGGAAGTATCTGTTATTGCTATAGATGCAAAACAAACAGAAAAAGGATGGATGTGTTTATTAGATGGTGGAAACACGGTTTCAGATCGTACATTACTCGATTGGGCCTACGAGGCACAAGAACGTGGAGCGGGTGAGATTTTGTTTACTAGTATGGATCATGATGGAAAGAAGATTGGATTTCCAAATGACATGTTAGCTCAATTAAAAGATAAATTATCTATTCCTATCATTGCATCGGGTGGTGCTGGTTCTATGGAAGATTTTAAGGATGCTTTTGTTTTAGGTAAGGTGGATGCTGCACTCGCTGCTAGTGTTTTTCATTTTGGCGAGATAAAAATACCAGAATTAAAAGCTTATCTTTGTGAACAGGGTATTTCTGTAAAAAAATAATTGTATATTTAGATAAAAGATTATTGAAAAGGTATTCTAAAAAGGCAAATAATGGAGATTAATTTTGATAAAGAGGGATTGGTTCCTGCAATAATACAAGATGTTAATTCAAAAAAAGTATTGATGTTGGGTTATATGAATAAAGAGTCTTATGACAAAACATTAAAAACAAAGAAAGTTACATTTTATAGTCGCTCACGCAAACAGTTGTGGACTAAAGGAGAGGAAAGTGGAAACTTTTTGCAGTTAGTCTCTATTAAATCTGATTGTGATCAGGATACTCTTTTAGTTGAAGTTATTCCTGCAGGACCTGTTTGTCATAAAGGTACAGATACTTGCTGGGCAGATGTAAATGAAGAGCCATTAATGTTCTTAAAACATTTACAAGGTGTTTTAAATCAGCGATTTACTGAAATGCCTGAAGGGTCTTATACTACAGAGCTTTTTCAATCTGGTGTGAATCGAATGGCTCAAAAAGTAGGTGAAGAAGCAGTTGAAACAGTAATAGAAGCTACTAATGGTGAAGATAATCGCCTTCTTTATGAGGGGTCGGATTTAATTTATCATCTTATGGTACTTTTAACTTCAAAAGGATATGGTATTGAAGATTTAGCAAAGGAATTACAAGATAGACACAAGGATTCATGGAAGAAACACTAATTAAGTATGATAAGGTTTCTATTTATCAAGAAGAGCTTTGTATATTAAGTGATGTAACACTTCAATTAGATAAGGGGGAGTTTGTTTACTTAATAGGGGCTGTTGGTACGGGAAAAACGAGTTTGTTAAAGACTTTTTATGCTGAATTAGGTATTACAGAAGGTAAAGGAGAGGTTCTTAATCATTCTATTGTTAAGATTAAAAGAAAGCAAGTCCCTAAATTAAGACGTAATATTGGGATTGTTTTTCAAGATTTTCAGCTTTTAATCGATCGTTCTGTCTATGATAACTTAGCCTTTGTATTAAAAGCTACGGGTTGGAAAAAGAGACACGAAATAGACTTTAGAATCGAGGAGGTTTTAGACCTAGTAGGTATGAGTCATAAAGGATATAAATATCCATATGAATTATCTGGAGGGGAGCAGCAGCGAATAGTTATAGCTCGTGCAATGTTAAATTCTCCGTCTATAATATTGGCCGATGAACCTACAGGGAACCTGGATTTAGAAACGGGTCGCAAAATAGTCGAGTTGTTACATCATATTGCGAGTAAAGGTACTTTAGTGGTTATGACCACGCATAACCTCAGTTATGTAGAAGAATATCCAGGTATAGTTTATCGTTGTCAAGAGCGACAATTGTTAGATGTTACCACGGAGTTTTACGAAACAAAAGAGAATATTAATTAAAAAGAGATATAACAAGATGAAAGTTTTAAAGTTTGGAGGTACTTCTGTTGGATCGGCAGAACGAATTAAAGAAGTAGCCAAATTAATAGTTGATGGAGATCGCAAAATTGTCGTTTTCTCAGCTATGTCGGGTACAACAAATACATTAGTGGAAATATCAGATTACTTGTATAAAAAGAATCCTGAAGGAGCTAATGAGGTAATTAATAAATTAGAAGAAGCATATGTTGGGCACGTAAATGAACTTTATGAAACACCTGAATATAAAGAAAAAGGGTTAGAGGTTGTTCATTCTCATTTTGATTCAATTAGAAAATATACTAAAGACCTTTTTACTCTTTTTGAAGAAAAGGTATTATTAGCTCAGGGTGAATTGATTTCTTCAGCTCTAGTTAATTTTTATCTACAAGAGCAAGGTATAAAGTCGGTTTTAATTCCTGCTTTATCTTTTATGAGGATGGATAAGAATAACGATCCTGATCCCATTTATATTCGAGAAAAACTAAATCAACAAATAGAGCAATATCCAGAAGTGGAGTTGTTTATAACTCAGGGATATATTTGTCGAAATGCTTATGGCGAGATTGACAACTTACAACGTGGAGGAAGTGATTATACCGCATCACTAATTGGAGCTGCTATCAAGGCAAAAGAGATTCAAATCTGGACTGATATTGATGGAATGCACGATAATGATCCACGTGTAGTAGAGAAAACTTCTCCTGTGCGTCATTTAGAGTTTGAAGAAGCTGCAGAGTTAGCTTATTTTGGAGCTAAAATATTGCATCCAACTTGTATTCAACCTGCTAAATATGCTAACATTCCTGTTCGATTATTAAATACGATGGACCCTTCTGCTCCTGGGACTTTAATATCGAATGATGGGAGTAAAGAAAAAAAGATAAAAGCTGTTGCTGCAAAAGAAAACATTACTGCTATTCGCATTAAGTCAAGTCGAATGCTATTAGCTTATGGTTTTTTGCGAAAAGTATTTGAGATTTTTGAGAGTTATGAAACTCCTATAGATATGATATGTACATCTGAAGTAGGAGTCTCTGTTACTATTGATAATACTAGAAACTTAAATGAAATCTTAAACGATCTAAGAAAATATGGTACTGTAACCGTTGATGATAATATGTGTATTATCTGTGTAGTTGGTGACTTATCATGGGAAAATGTTGGATTCGAAGCGCATGCTTTAGAAGCTATGAAAAATATTCCAGTTCGCATGATTTCTTTTGGCGGTAGCAATTACAACATTTCTTTTTTAATTAGAAATGAAGATAAAGTAAAAGCTTTGCGTCAATTGAGTGACTATCTATTTAATAACAAATAAAATAATAGTATAGTGGTAGAAATGCAAAAAGGACATTTCCCTCTTGAACAATTTAAAGAGATTAAAACCCCCTTTTATTATTATAATACTGATGTTCTTAAAAGAACATTAGATTTAGTTTGTAAAGAGGCTAAAGTTTTTGATCAATATTGTGTTCATTATGCTTTAAAAGCCAATACCAACCCTAACGTGTTGACTCTTATTCAATCTTATGGATTAGGGGCAGATTGTGTTAGTGGAGGTGAGATTCAAGCTGCATTAAATGCGGGATTTAATCCGAAAAAAATTGTGTTTGCCGGTGTGGGTAAGGCGGATTGGGAAATAGAATTGGCATTGCAACATGATATATTCTGTTTTAATGTTGAATCGAAACCAGAGTTAGAAGTAATTAATGAATTAGCATCTAAACACAATAAAATAGCACAAGTTTGTTTGCGTGTAAATCCAAATGTTGGGGCACATACTCATGCTAATATAACTACTGGATTACAAGAAAATAAGTTTGGTATTGGATTAACAGAACTAAAAGAGGTTATTGATTACGCTTTAGAAGCAAAGTCAATTCATTGGATTGGACTTCACTTTCATATTGGATCGCAAATTATTGATGCTGGAGATTTTGTGGCTCTTTGTAATCGTATAAATACAATTCAAGCCTATTTAGAAGCTCATAGAATACAAGTAGGTCATATTAATGTAGGAGGAGGTTTTGGTATTGATTATGCCAATCCTAATCGTCAGCCAATACCCGACTTTAAAAGCTATTTTGAAACTTATGATTCGCGGTTAAAACTAAGACCGCATCAAACAATACATTTTGAATTGGGCCGGTCGATTGTAGGTCAATGTGGTTCATTAATTTCTCGTGTATTATACGTTAAACGTGGAGCCAAGAAACAATTTGTTATTCTTGATGCAGGAATGACAGAATTAATTCGTCCTGCATTGTATCAAGCGTATCATAAAATTGAGAATATATCTTCGGATAAAGAGATTGAATCATATGACGTTGTGGGGCCAATTTGTGAGTCCTCTGATGTGTTTGGTAAATCAATAGATCTTAATAAAACGAATAGGGGAGATTTTATAGCTATTCGTTCTGCTGGTGCATACGGAGAGGTCATGGCTTCTCATTATAATTGTAGAGAATTGCCACAAGCTTATATTTCTAATGATTTTGAGGACTAGATAGATGAAAATTATAATTCTTTGTTTTTCTTGAACAAACATTCTAGTCTTATGTTATATATAATGTAACATAGATAATTATTTAATTATTAGAAATTATGATATCAGAAAAACTACTTAAAGAATTAAATGGGCAGATAACTGCTGAATTGTGGGCTTCAAATTTATATTTGTCAATGTCTTATTATATGGAGCATCAAGGTTATTCTGGCTTTGCTCAGTGGTTAAAAGTTCAAAGTGAGGAAGAGAGAGAACATGCATATGATTTTGCAAACTATATTTTATCTAGAGGTTGTGAAGTAAAAATAGATAAAATCGATGTGGTACCACAAGGCTGGGGCACTCCTTTAGAATTGTTTGAACATGTTTATCAACACGAGTGCCATATTTCAAAACTTATTAATAAGTTAATGACGAGCGCAAAAGAAGAAAAAGATTACGCTACAGAGTCATTTTTATGGAAGTATGTTATTGAGCAAAGAGAAGAAGAGGAAAACACTTCTGGTGTAGTTGATAAACTTAAAAAAGCAGACAAGGGCGGATTATTATTTATCGATGCTCAATTAGGGCGAAGAGAAGATTAATTTTAATTAGCAATAAAGTATATTATTAAGGCAAGGGTTTTAAAAGACCCTTGCCTTTTTTGTTATTCCTGACCCATGCCTTTTATCATCTTTTGTGTCATTCTTGTCTATATCTATGTCAAACCTGAGGGCATACTTAGATATCAAATCATTTAATTATAAGATTTAAGGTGAAATATTTATCTTTGATAGGTATAGAAGTCTTCATTCTTTGTCCTTTTTTTATATGAAAAACACATAAAAACCATAATGGTTAACTAAAAAATCAATCATGAAAAAAACACTTTATTTGCTTTTTATAAGCGTACTTATTGTCTTTGTTGGCTGTTCAAAAGATGATTCAAAAAGCGTTCCAGAGCCACAACCCGAAAAGGACTCACCGACTTCGGTAGTTATTAATTCTGATGATATAACAATGCCTGATAAAGGTGTTATTTCTGTACAATACGCCAGTTCTCCTAAAGGGGAAACAATTGACAAATTAGTTGATGGGGATGCGAGTACTAAATTCTCTATTGAAAAGAAGGGAGTATGGATAGTTTGGAGTAGTAATAGTGAATTTGTATTATCAGAATATTCTTTGACCTCTGCTGATGAATCCTCAGAATATGATCCTAGTTCATGGACTTTGTCTGCTTCTAATGATAGTCTTCTTTGGAGAACATTAGATGTTAAGGTAAATGAAAGATTCGCCACTCGTAACTTGAAGAAGGATTATGAGTTGACTAGTAATGATAAAAGTTATAAGTACTATAGACTCTCTATCTCACCTCATAGTGGACGAGAAAAAATTCAAATAGCCGACTGGGGATTAGTGAAAAAAGCGGTTGAGAAAAAATCAATTCGTATAGCTTATGGAGATATTTCTATGCCATCTATTGGTACGATTACTGTACAATACTCCGATTCTCCTGAGACAGAAGATGTAGATAAATTAGTAGATAATGATTTAGATACTAAATTTACTGCAATGTATAATAAGGTCTGGATTCAATGGAAAGGTGACTATGCAGTTGTTCCTGCCGAGTACTCTATAACTTCAGCTAAAGATAAACCAGAGCTTGATCCTAAATCATGGACTTTTTCAGCTTCTTCTAATGGTATAGATTGGGAAATATTAGATGAGCAGAACGATGTAGAGTTTACAGACCGATCGGAAACAAAAAGTTACCCTATTGAAAATGAAAATAGGTACTATTATTATAAGCTAGATATTCTAGAGAATAATGGGGGAGAGCGAATTCAAATGGCTGATTGGACAATTATTCAAGTTCAGAATATGGATGATTTAATGCAGTATTCTTCTGGAAATACTAAATCATCACAAACTCCTATGGGCACTCATTATCAAAATCGTTATGTTGCTACACAAAGTGATTTAGATTGGTTAGCTAATCCTAATAATGAACCTACTACTACAGAATTTCCCGATTGGACCTGGAAGGAGCAACCTATAGTATTATATCCTTTTGATGATATGCCAAATCCTGCAGATCTAAATCAACAAGGTATAGGTGATTGTTGTGCATTAGCTGTGTTTGCATCTATGGCTTATCTTTATCCTGAATATATAAAATCTATAATAAAAGATAATGGAGATCATACCTATACTTTAACCATGTATGATCCGCAAGGAAATGCTATAGACGTGGGACTATCTTCTAAAGTATTAGTAGATAGTAATAATAAACCAGCAGGAATGGTAAGTAAAAATAGAACAGCTTGTTGGAGTACTTTATTTGAAAAAGCCATCATAAAATATAATAATATTTTCAATGTAAACACACAATTAGGAGGTATTGGAAGTGAACACGTAACACCTATGTTTACTGGCGATGGAGAGAGTTTTGCTTTTTCTGCAAATAAACTATCAGCTGAACAATTGAAAAGAGCAGTAGAGGTTTCATTGGATCAAGGAAGAATTGTAGTTGGTGGATTTAATGCATCTAAGCCTATTGGAGATACGACAACTATAACTGGACATGCTTTTACCTTTGTTTATTCCTATGATGCTGCTGCCTTATTTGCTATGCGTAATCCCTGGGGGGGATGGGGAAATGCAGTGGATGGTTTGCGTAGTATTTATGATGATGGCATTATTCCTCCACTAATTGATCTACGTATTATTTATCCAGGTAAAGCATCGGAGTATAAAAAAGAATTAAAGCCTTATACTCCTCCTAAGTTTGTTTCATCAAGAAATGTAGACTTTGATCCTGCAACTAGAGCTACGGGTAGAAATATTCAGTAGTAAGCTCTACATCTTGTTATGAATTATAAAATCCTGTAGGAGATAACAAGTTATAAAAAAGCTGAAGGAATAAAACTTCAGCTTTTTTGTATTATATGATTTCTGTTTATTTAGCCACATTGTTTATCGGACTTCCATCTATATATGCTTTGATGTTTTTTAATAGAATATCCATTAAGCGTTCTCTAGCTGAGAAACTTGCCCAGGCAAAATGAGGAGTTATAAAACAGTTTTTAGCAGTTAATAACGGATTGTTGGGTAGTGGAGGCTCTTGTGTAAGAACATCAACTCCAGCAGCATAAATTC
>JAAYSY010000111.1 GCA_012518235.1 Bacteroidales bacterium | reverse complement strand
GTCTGAGGGTTATCAAGATTCAACTCTTTACCGATTCGCCCACGAAAAAGCAGCTTCAGGTATTCTTCATCAGGAATAAATTTCAACTTTCCCTTGGAACCAAGAAAATAAAAAATCCTATAAGGGTTGAGTACATATTTTTTTACCGAATGAATGTTCATAGTCAACTCCCGTTCTCGCCAGTTGCAAAGTTGGTATCTAAATTTCTTTTCCTTTGGACCTTACTAATTCTTGTAAAACCAATGGTTAAAACAAGTAAAGCTTGATACAAACGCCCATAGTAACTAACCACCGCATAATCCATTACCAGCATCACCACGGCAATGGCAAACATCAACTTTGCTAAAGAATTACCCTTTTTCCCTTCATTAAAGGTCCGGAGCAAAATAATCAAGTAATTAACATAATAAATTACAAACCCTATTATTCCACCCGAGACTAACAACTCTATAAAATTGTTATGAGAATACATGTGTCGATAACCTCGAATATATCGGAAAGCATCTAATCCATAGCCTCTCCAAGGATTTCGCAAAAAATATTCCCATCCTTGACTAATAAAATTATTCCTGCTTCGCAAAGATGCTTCCTCAATGTTCCCGCCTTGAACAAGATCCATTAGTGCTTCAACTCTAATACCAACTATTTGATACAGTATTGGAACACGCATAATTGAAACCCATAGTAAAATACTACCTAAACAAACAAGCAGTAAGTTTCGAGTACGTTTTTGTGGAAACATAAGAAGCATTAATATAACAACACCTAAAGCAATAATAAGGATACCCTTCCTGGAGCCGGTTAACAAAGTACTCATTAAAAACCATATTAAAATCAAATTATAAGAAGTTTTTTTATCAGTAATCCTAAGGTATAGAGTCATAAGGAGTGCATTGGAGGATAAGAATGCCAATACGTTTGCATTTATTCCGGCTGCAGAACCCAAGCGGCCCCTTAACAAGCTAGGCATTGATAAGGCCATTACCCAACCAGTAATACAAAGTACTGCGAAGGTAAAATTTCTTATTACTCGTTTCGGATCATTGCGTAATACGACATAATTATATAGAAGAACTAGGCTGATTATGTTTATTAATAGCGTCCAGATCAAATCCATTGAGGCATCTGGAACTGTAGAGATTCCAACTTGGATATTTAGCCAGTTATATAAGATGAAAATCCCAGAAAAAAAGAAAAAAATGTTGGATTTGATTTTCATTTTAGATAGACAAAGTAAAAATGAGGTGCAAAAAAAGAAAATTAGTCCTAATTGTCCCACTCTTGAATGTGCGAAAACTGCCTCTGTGACAACAAATATAATAAAACCAAAATCAGCTACCGCTTCAATTTGCGATCTTTTTTTCATTCAAAGCTCTCCAAACATAATCTTATTAATCTTGCTAAAGGATCATATGGTGAATTTTAAGCAACATACCCAAACTGATTTTCCTCAAAATGAGTCTGCCTACGATTTTCTCTTTTGCCTATACACATCTTTGAGATAATCTAACCAAAGCATTCCTATTTTATCAATATCCAGTCGTTTTCTTATTTTTATAGCATTACGCCCTAAACTTTCTGCGTAGTTTTCATTTTCCACCAAGACACACATCGACTTAGTTAGTGCTTGTCGATCATTAACTGGAAAGAGCATCCCATTCTCACCATCTTGAATTAGTTCTCTAGGTCCTCCTGATGGGCAGTCTGTTGCTACTACTGGGAGTCCTAAAGCCATCGCCTCAATCAATACATTTGGCATTCCCTCATAATCAGAACTCAAAACGAACATTGACGCTTTCGATAGTCTACTAAGCAAGTCCTTTTTCTTGCCAGGGAAAGAGTATGATCCTATAGGCAAAACAGCCTTTGCATATGCCTCCAGTTCAACTCTCATTGAACCCTCTCCATAAATTGTAAGTATGAAGTCTCGGTGAGTACTCAAAAAATCTGAAAAAGCATCGATTAAGAGATGAAAGTTTTTTTGTTTCTCCAGCCTTCCCACACCCACGATCTCTTTACGTTTCTCCCTTGCTGAGTTATTAGGGAGTCTTTGTAGGTCTAACGGGTTAGGCAATACAATACTTTTGCGTCTGATACTTTTCGAAAAAAATTCACTTGCTTCTCTCGTTTGAAAAATATACCCACTAGCACCTATAGGATAAAACAAGGTCCTCAATATCCGCTTTATTTTACTTCTTGGATATATCGCTGGATTATTACGTTCTGAAACGACTACTGGTATCCCTGTTCCCATCATAGCTAGTACAACCCAGACATTTACTTTTTC
>JAAYSY010000110.1 GCA_012518235.1 Bacteroidales bacterium | reverse complement strand
TTCTAAGGTACAAATGGACTTTGCACTATTTGCTATGGCCTTTAACATCCAAAAACTATGGAAAAATATGGCAACAAACCTCAAGAAGGTTTGTTTAACTTTTTATCTGCCTATTTTTACTCTTATACACTCTTTTGAGCTTAAAAATATCTACAAAAGAAGATTTAAAGAACAAATAGCCTAAAATTAGGTTTTGTATGAATATAGTAAACAAAAAGAGGATGTGCCTTTTGACACATCCTCTTTCTTTTTTTGTTGTTTTAATTCATATAAATGAGTGATTTACGCACAGAATTACTGTACTAATAGATTGATGTTCTGTATTTTCCATCTTTTAAATCGCCGAGCATACTGGTATAAGAATAATATCTTGACTCACTAATTAGGTGGTTTTCTACAGCCTTTCTAACAGCACACCCTGGTTCCTCTAGATGGAGGCAATTATGAAATCTACACTCTGTTGATTTCTTGAATATCTCAGGAAAGTAGTGACTTATTTCAGCATCTTCCATATCAAAAATACCAAAACCTTTAATTCCAGGGGTATCAATAATATAACCTAAACCATTAGGTAACTCATGCATTTCTGAAAAGGTAGTCGTATGTACTCCTGTTTTATATCGTTCAGATATTTGTTGTGTTTCTATGTTCGCTTCGGGAATTAGAACATTAATAAGTGTAGATTTCCCAACACCTGAATGTCCTGCAAGAAGGGTTATTTTATCGTTAACTAAGTTTTTCACTTCTTTAATACCCGATTCTTTTGTTGCAGATATTTCTAAACATTCGTATCCTATGTAGGAGTATAAACCCATCATTTGTTGCATATATTCTAACTCCTCTTCGTCGTAGGTATCTATCTTATTAAACAATAATAGTACAGGTACTCTGTAAGCTTCTGCACTAGCCAAAAAACGATCGATAAATGTTGTAGAAGTTTCAGGATAGTTGATCGTTACCATTAGTAGAGCTTGATCAATATTTGCAGCTAATATATGCGACTCTTTCGATAGGTTAGGTGCTCGTCTTATAATGTAATTTTTTCTTTCTTCAATTGCTGTGATTAAGGCCGTACCTTCTTCATACATTTCGATACGTACCTTATCACCCACAACAACGGGGCTAGTGCTTCTAATCCCTTTGATGCGAAAAGTACCTTTGATTTTGCAGTCAATTAATGCTCCATCCTCAGTTTTTACTAGGTACCAACTTCCTGTATTTCTAATAACTAATCCTTGCACTTGCACACAATAGATGTTAAACAGTCATTATCTCTTTATTCTTAAACTCTATCGCTTGATCTATCTTTTCGATGTATTTATCGTGTATTTTTTGTAATTCTCCCTCAGCTCTTTTTTGTGCATCTTCGGGTAATCCTTCTTTTAATGCTTTTTTAAGTTCATCGTTACCATCACGGCGCGCATTACGAATACTTATTTTAGCGCTTTCACCCTCTGCATTACATTGTCTTGTTAACTGTTTGCGACGTTCTTCAGTTAAAGGTGGAATACCGATACGAATAACATCTCCATTGTTTTCAGGTGTAATGCCTAAATCAGAATCCATAATAGCTTTTTCAATAGGTTGAAACATATTTTTGTCCCATGGCTTAATTACAATACTTCGTGCATCGGGTGTTGATATGGAGGCAACGTTATTGATAGGCATCAAACTGCCATAGGAGTCAACACGGATAGCGTCTAGTAATTTTGGATTCGCCTTACCAGCTCTAATGTGAGCTAAGGTTTCATCTAAATATTCAAGCGTTAACTCCATTTGCTCTTTTGCATCTTTAAGAATTTGGTCTATCATATGGTTTTATTTTTTAATGTTATTAGTAAATATACTATTTATTATAAACTAAAGTACCGATTTTTTCACCTTTTATTAGTTTAATTAGGTTTCCTGGCTTATCCATATTGAAAACAATAATGGGTAAGTTGTTTTCTTTGCACATAGTTGTAGCAGTTAGATCCATAACATTCAAGCCTTTTTCATAAATCTCATCGTATGTTATTTCATCGTATTTAGTTGCAGAACTATCTTTTTCAGGATCAGCCGTATAGATTCCATCTACTCGAGTACCTTTTAGCATAACATCGGCTTCAATTTCTATGCCTCTTAAAGATGACCCTGTGTCAGTAGTAAAGAAAGGATTACCCGTTCCACCACTCAATATAACCACTTTATTTTCTTCTAAAAGCTCAATAGCTTTCCATTTGTTATAGAACTCACCAATAGGTTCCATTCTGATGGCAGTCAAGACTGAGGATTTAAGACCGATGGAGTTTAAAGCTGAGCTAATAGCTAAGCCATTAATTACAGTAGCTAACATTCCCATTTGGTCTCCTTTCACTCTATCGAAACCTCTGTTGGCACCTTTTAATCCTCTAAAAATATTACCCCCACCAATGACAATGGCTATTTGTACTCCTAAATCATGAACTTCCTTTATTTGTTTAGCATACTCCATTAATCGATCATCGTCGATGCCCATGCCTTTATTTGCAGCTAAACTTTCACCACTTAGTTTAAGTAATATTCTATTGTATTTCATTTGTTTTTACTTTCTATTATTAATACAAATATAAGTTAATAATAAGAATAAACCCATACTGTAACACTTAAAAATGACAGGCTTTCTGCACATCTAAAATAATTTGTTTTTTTATTGTAAAAAGGTGAACAAAAATGCTCTTAATTTTGTATTTTAGGTAGAGGTATAAAAGGTATTAAAAAGGTTCTATGTTTATGAATAACAAAAAGAATCCCCACAGAGTTTTTATTCTATTATTAATGATTTTCCTTCTTGGTATTAGTGGGGTTGTACAAGCTAAAGAGTTTGTATATGAGGGAGAAACAAATGAGTTGACTTTAGTAGAGTGGATAAAGAAAGCTGAAGGTCATGTTGTAAATGGAGAAGACAGAGAGGCTTCTGTATGTTATCATCAAGTTTTGTTACTTGATGAGGAAAATTTGTCAGCTAATATCTTTTTAGGGAACTATTATTACGTTCAAGCGGAGGAAGCTAGAAAAGTATTAGAAAGTGAGTATGCACGTTTAGCTAAGCCTACACGTATGGAGTATGCAAAATATAAAGATTCATTAAAGGATTTATGGCCTAAGTATATTAAGGCTTCTGTTTACTTAAAAGCAGTATTAACTCAGTTTCCTTCTGATGAAGTGATGAAAACATTAAAACATATAGAAGAGTTACATAAAGTTATTGAATGATATAACTTACTTCTTTAAAGTAATATCCTCTTTTCTTTCCTGTTTTATCTAGGAGAATAAGTTGTCCATCGGGTTGTATCTTTAATACGGAGGCTTCGAATTCTCCTTTATCATCTTTATATAAATGATATCCTTCTCTGCGGTAGAGATGATTGTGATATGCAATTTTTATTTGTCCTGCTTTACCTTCATCTAGGAGCTTGTAATAGTGCTTTATATTATCAATTAATGTACACCACAATGAATCAAGATTGTGTTTAGTGCCAGTTATTTTATATAGTGATGTAGGGTTAGTAAGGTTAGATGAAAAAATTTCTTGGTTTATATTTAACCCTATCCCAACGATCGATTGATTGACCTTGTTATTTAGCAGCTGGTTCTCTATAAGTATACCAGCTATTTTTTTGTCTTTCCAGTATATATCGTTAGGCCATTTAATGGTAAAGTAAGGACTGAATTCGTTTAATATCTTAATCAGGCTTAAAGAAACAATTTGTGAAATATAAAATGATCGATTAGCTGATATACAATGCGGATAGAGCAATATACTACAAAGTAAATTTTCTTCGGGTAAAGACTCCCAACTATTGCCTCTTTGCCCCCGTCCAGCAGTTTGATGTTTAGCCCGTACGGAGAAGAAGGCAGGAAGTTGCTTTTCTTTTACAAGTTCTTGTAAAAAATTGTTGGTTGAGTGTGTTTCGTCTATGATTAGTTTTGTATGATTCATATTATTTGTTCAGCTTCAAAATTAAAAAATAGGAGGATAAAAAGCATTTGGAAAATGATCAATAGCATATGGAGCTTTTTCTCCTATTATACTTATAATATCAAAACGAACTGGTTGATTAATATTATGCTCTTCTATAAATGCTTGTGTAGCTACGACTATTCGTTTAATTTTATTTTGATCTACTGCTTTTTCTGGTTTTATAAACAGTGTATTTCTTCTCGTTTTGACTTCCACAACTACAAGAGTATTAGAGTAACTAGCAATGATATCGAGTTCAAACTTACCATAGACCCAATTTCTCTGTAAAATATGGTATCCTTTATGTAAAAGATAACTTTCAGCTAGTTCTTCCCCTTTTTTTCCTAGTTCATTGTGGCGTGCCATTTGCTTTTTTACAAATTTAATATTTTTATGGTACGTTATTCAATAAGTAAACTTAAATTTGTATAGCAATGAATAAGCAAGATAAAAATAACAAAAAGAAGGAACTTTCGTTAGGATCAAAACGACTAATGAGGTTAACTTGCTTTTTAAATGAACAAGAATATCAATTCATTGATAACTACCTAGAGAAAAATAAAATTACAAATAAATCGCGTTGGCTGAGAGAAACTGTACTTCTATCTATCTATAAAGAGATGGATGAAAATTATCCTACTCTTTTTGATGAGCATGAAATGAGACGATGAATCTCTTTTATTAAGCCTATTCTTCTAAATTTAAATTTACTATGCAATTAGATGATCAATACTTTATGAAACAAGCTCTTCGAGAAGCCGAAAAAGCCAAAACGTGTGATGAAGTACCCGTAGGTGCTGTTATAGTTTGTGAGGATCGTATTATAGCACGTGCTCATAATTTAACTCAAACACTTACTGATGTTACAGCGCATGCAGAAATGCAAGCCATAACAATAGCAGCGAATGTGCTAGGAGCTAAATATTTAAACGATTGTACATTGTATGTAACTTTAGAACCGTGTGTTATGTGTGCGGGAGCCATTGGGTGGGCTCAAATAGGTAAAGTTGTTTTTGGTGCTATAGATGAGAAAAGAGGATATCGTAAATATGCATCAGATGCCCTTCATCCTAAGACAAAGGTGGTTGAGGGGGTACTTGCAGAGGAATGTTCTATTCTATTAAAAGATTTTTTTATTAGCAAACGCTAATCTTTTTTTGTATCCTCTTTGGTTTCTATTACTTCTTCATACTCAACATATTCTCCTTCATCAGCAGAGAATATTTTATCCTTTCTTTGCTGATTATTTATATTTGTTTTTGTTCTCCTTTTCTTTCTAGCTTCTTTTTTCGCTTTGTTGGCGTAAATAAAAGAATAGATTAGTTTTACTATCTGATTTACTAATATGATGAGGAATATAAATCCTAAAATACTCATATAGTTCTATTTTATGTGTTGACTAATAGCTAAATTCTTATAAAGAATTACTAGCGTTAGTTTTTCAAATTTAATTTGCTTTTGCTCTGTGTAACAAGTGAAAGTACGATATACCAAAGAATAACTGCTGCTATACCACTTAACTTAAAAATGAAAATAAGAGGAATAGAAACAATTAAAAAGAGATATCTCGTTTTGTTTTCCTTCCATGTAAAGTTCTTAAACTTTAATGAGAACATAGGAATTTCAGCTACTAACAATCCTGAAAAAATAAAAACTAACACTAAAATGTATATTACATTGGTGTAAGTGAATAGAAAATCTTGTCCTCCTGCAATTAATGAAGCCCAAAAAAGAGCATTAGCTGGAGTAGGAAGCCCAATAAAAGAGTCTGTTTGACGAGTATCAATATTGAACTTGGCCAATCGAAGAGCTGAAAACACAGCAATTAAAAAAGCTAAATATGGAAGTCTGGTTTTGATATCTAATAAGAATATAGGGTAACTTAAATCAGCTTCATGTAAAAAAGAAAAAATGATAACTGCAGGAGCAAAGCCAAAACTAATGTCATCTGCTAATGAGTCTAACTCTTTTCCCATAGGAGAATAAGCACCCAATAATCGAGCAAAAAAACCATCAAAAAAATCAAATATGGCAGCAAGAATAATAAAAACTAAAGCTAACTTGTAGTTTCCTTGAAAACCCATAACACTGGCTATACAACCCGAGAAAAGATTAAAGCAAGTTATAGTATTCGGGATATGCTTAGTTATTAATGATGCCATAATATTATTTTAATTTTGCAATGACTGTTTGATTTCCTGTTGTTTTATCATCTATTTTGGTCATTACTTCTGTTCCTAATGGAAGGTAAACATCTACTCTAGATCCAAATTTAATAAATCCCATGTGTTCATTAATATGACACGTAGTATCTTCTTCTGCATAAGTAACAATGCGTCGGGCTAGAGCACCTGCTATTTGTCTTACTAAAACTTCTTCTCCATCAGGTGTTTCAATTACTATAGTCGAGCGTTCATTTTCTGTACTCGATTTTGGTAGCCATGCTTGATGAAATCGACCTCTGTGATGTTGTACTTTTTTTACTACACCATTTACAGGGTACCAGTTAGCATGAACATTGAAGACACTCATGAATATAGAAATCATCAATCGGCGATCTTTAAAGTATTCATTTTCATCCACTTCTTCCACTACTACTATAGTACCATCAGCTGGAGCTATAACTAGCTTCTCTGTTTCTCCTTCATAATACCGTTCAGGGCATCTAAAGAAGTTAAGCATAACTAAATAGACGGGAGTTAAAACAACTAATGCGATGTAAAAAGGTATCTTAGTTTCAAACCCTAAATACAATAACAGGGTAATACCAATGAATAGAAGGAGTGAACCTATAAGTATAGATACACCTTCTCTGTGTATTTTAGTATTTTTAATTTTTTTTAAACGGCCCATTTCTAATAAAATGTCAATTAAGGAACTTCGGCAAAATTAGGTTTTATTTGAATTAACAGCAAACAAATATCTATAGAAAAGGTTAATGTTGATAACTTTTATACACTTATTTTGGGGAGAAATAGGATACATTGTATTTTTAGGTCAAACTCATCTGTTTTTTATGCTGAGTTAGTTAAGTAAAAAAGATACGTAATAGGATAAGATATGGTTCGGGAATTTACTCATTTACATGTTCACACTCAATTTTCATTATTAGATGGTCAAGCTAGTGTTAAAGCTTTAGTAGATAAAGCAATAGCAGATGGTATGCGCGGTATTGCTATTACCGATCATGGGAATATGTTTGGGGTGAAAGAGTTTTATAATTACATTTCTAAGAAGAATAAAGGCGTTTACAAGAGCCTGAAACAGCTTAAAGCCAAACAAGCAGCTCTAAAATCTGAAAAAGAGCCTGTAGCTGATGAATTGCTACAAATTGAAGAGCAGGTTAAGATGGAAGAAAAAAAGCTTTTTAAGCCCATAATAGGTTGTGAGATGTATGTGGCTCCTAGAGGATTATCGATGAAGGAGGGAAGACCTGATCAAAGTGGATATCATCTAGTAGTGCTAGCAAAAAATAAAGTGGGGTATCATAATCTTATAAAGTTAGTTTCCACTTCTTGGACTGAAGGATTTTATAGTAGACCAAGAACAGATAGAATAGAACTAGAAAAGTATAGAGAAGGACTTATTGTAAGTAGTGCTTGTTTGGGAGGAGAAATCCCTCGAAAAGTTAGAGCCGGTAAATTAGATGAGGCTGAGGAAGCAATACAATGGTTTCAAGGTGTGTTTGGTGATGATTTTTATATTGAATTACAAAGACATAAGGCTACGGTACCAAGAGCTAACCATGAAACCTATTTAATTCAAGAAAAAGTAAACGAACAGCTTATTGCATTGGCTCGTAAATTTAACGTTAAAATAATTTGCACTAATGATGTGCACTTTGTTAACGAAGAGCATGCAGAAGCTCATGATCGTTTAATTTGCTTAAGTACAGGACGTGATTTAGATGATCCAGAACGTATGCTCTATACAAAACAAGAATGGATGAAAACCCGTCAAGAGATGTCGTTGATTTTTCAAGATCTTCCTGAAGCATTAGACAATACAATGGATATTTATAATAAAATAGAATATTATTCCATTGATCATTCTCCTATTATGCCCACTTTCGATATTCCTGAATCTTTTGGTACAGAAGAAGAGTATAGGAAAAAATATACTCATCAGGATTTATACGATGAATTTACATTAAATGAAAAAGGAGAAGTTATTCTAACCCCAGAAGAAGGTCAAGCTAAAGTTGATCAATTAGATGGTTACGATAGAATGTATCGATTAAAACTTGAAGCCGATTATTTAAAGGAGCTAACCTATATAGGAGCAAAAAAAATATATGGCGATCCGCTAAGTGATGAGTTGATTGAACGTCTAGAGTTTGAGCTTTATATTATGAAGACCATGGGTTTTCCTGGTTATTTCCTTATTGTTCAGGATTTTATAAATGCAGCCCGTTACGATTTGAATGTGTCTGTTGGACCAGGTCGAGGATCTGCTGCAGGTTCTGCTGTAGCTTATTGTTTAGGTATTACACGAATTGACCCTATAAAGTATGATTTGCTTTTTGAGCGTTTCTTAAACCCTGATCGTATCTCTCTTCCTGATATTGACGTAGACTTTGATGATGATGGAAGAAATGAGGTGTTGAATTGGGTGACTGAAAAATATGGTCAGGAAAAAGTGGCTCATATTATTACATATGGTACAATGGCTGCAAAGATGGCTATACGTGATGTGGCTCGTGTACAGAAATTACCTTTATCAGAGGCTGAGCGTTTAGCAAAATTAATTCCAGATCGCATTCCAGGTAAGAAAATAACTTTGGCTAATGCTATTGATTATGTACCTGAGCTTAAAGAAGCTGAATCATCGAACGACCCTTTAGTGCGTGATACCTTAAAGTATGCCAAAATGCTTGAGGGAAATGTTCGAAATACGGGGGTTCATGCTTGTGGTACTATTATTTGTCGTGATGATATAACAGATTGGGTGCCTGTGAGTACAGCCGAGGATAAAAATGGAGATCGTGTTTTAGTTACCCAGTATGAAGGATCTGTTATTGAAGATACAGGACTGATAAAAATGGACTTTTTAGGATTAAAAACATTATCCATAATTAAAGAAGCTATTGCAAATATAAAGTTAAGTAAAGGGATAGATGTAGACATTGACACCATACCCATTGATGATCCTCTGACTTATAAATTATATAGTGATGGAAAGACCATTGGAACTTTCCAGTTTGAATCTGCAGGTATGCAGAAATATCTTCGTGAACTACAACCTACGGTTTTTGAGGATTTAATTGCTATGAATGCTCTCTATAGGCCAGGTCCTATGGATTACATCCCAGATTTTATTGATCGTAAACATGGACGTAAGCCCATTACATACGATTTACCCATTATGGAGAAGTATCTGAAAGAAACGTATGGAATTACAGTCTATCAGGAGCAAGTGATGTTACTCGCTCGTTTATTAGCTGATTTTACTCGTGGTGAGTCCGATACGCTGCGAAAAGCAATGGGGAAGAAACTTCACGATACGTTGAACCTTATGAAACCCAAATTTATTAGTGGAGGAAAGAAAAATGGTCATGATCCGGATATACTAGAGAAAATTTGGGGAGATTGGGAGAAATTCGCATCGTATGCTTTTAATAAATCTCATGCTACTTGTTATTCTTGGATTGCATATCAAACAGCCTATCTAAAAGCCAATTATCCTGGTGAATATATGGCTGCTGTGTTAAGTCGTAACATTAATAATATTACAGAGATTACTAAGTTCATGGACGAGTGTCGTGCTATGGGAATTTTAGTTTTAGGTCCAGATGTAAATGAAAGTCACTTTAAGTTTACGGTGAATGACGAAGGTAATATTCGTTTTGGTATTGGTGCTATAAAAGGTGTTGCAGAAAAAGCAGTACAAGCTATTATTGAAGAAAGAACAGCTAATGGTCCGTATGAGGGGATTTTTGATTTTATCCAACGTGTTAATCTAAGCGATTGTACTAAAAAGAATGTTGAGAATTTAGCATTAGCAGGAGCCTTTGATAACTTTCCAGAGTTGAAGAGAGAGCAGTTTTTTGCTCTCAATGAAAAAGGCGAAATATTTTTAGAGGTATTGCATCGGTATGGTATAAAATATCAAGCGGATAAGCTTACTCAAGGAAACTCTTTATTTGGTGCTGTTGAAGATATGATTGAGATAGCAACTCCGGATATTCCTGAAGCAGAAGATTGGGGTGATTTAGAGCGTTTGAATAAAGAGCGAGAGTTAGTGGGTATTTATTTATCTGCTCATCCTTTAGATGAGTTTTCTATTGTATTAGAACATGTATGCAATACGCATATGGCTGACTTGGAGAATTTAGAGGAGTTATTAGGAAAGGATATTACACTAGGTGGAATGGTAACTTCAGTTCGAACGGGAGTTACAAGAAATGGGAACCCTTATGGTATAGCTAAAATAGAAGATTTTTCAGGTTCTTTTGAAATCCCGTTTTGGGGTAAAGATTGGATTGAGCACCAAGCTTATCTATCCGAGGGGATGTTTTTATATATTAGGGCAACTTGCCAAGAACGAGCTTGGGGAAAGCGTGATCCTGAGATTAAAATTAGCTCTATTCAATTGCTTCCTGATGTGAAAGATGAGTTAATTGAAAAATTGACTATTTATATGCCCTTAGAAGAATTAGATACGGCTTTAATTGAAGAGTTATCTACGATTATAAAAAAATCTCCAGGGAAAGCAGAATTGTTTTTTAAAATAAGAGATACTGAAAGTAATGTAGATTTAACTTTTTTCTCATCGCCTATTCGATTAGCGGTAGATAAAGAATTGTTGCGATTTTTAGGTGAAACTCCCACATTATCGTTTACTATAAACTAAATAAATGAACAACCTCTAGTTACTTTTTGTTATTCAATATGAATAAGACAAGTATAAACTAAAAATTATAAAAAAATGGCATTAGAAATTACAGACAGTAATGTAAAAGAAGTATTAGAAAAAGGAAAACCTGTAGTAATAGATTTTTGGGCTCCATGGTGTGGACCTTGTAAAATGGTTGGACCTATTATTGATGAGCTAGCTGAGGAGTATAAAGATCAAGTTATTATTGGTAAGTGTAATGTGGATGACAATAATGAGTTACCTGCAGAGCATAGTATTCGAAATATTCCTACAATTCTTTTCTTTAAAGATGGAAAAGTAGTAGATAAACAAGTAGGAGCTGCACAAAAATCGGCTCTAGAAGAAAAGATTAAAGGATTATTATAATAATCGATAAAAATAACAATCTATGAGTAAAGAAGATATTTTAGATGATGGATATAGTACTGAAGATACTATAGCGTTTATAAGACAGTATTTGCCTCAAGAGTTAAAAGATAAATTTTCTGATGATGAGATGTATTATTTTTTAGATCTGTTAGACGAATATTATTTGAACAGTGGAATTTTAGATGAGGAAACTGATGAAGATGGATTAGTAGAAGTAGATTTAGAAGAGGTCACAAAGTTTATAATTAAGGAAGCAAAAAAAGATGATATGGGTGTTTATGACCCCGAGGAGATTTTCTTAATCGCTCAAGGAGAAATGGAGTATCTAGACTCTTTAGACGACTAAAATTTTCTTCTTAAGATTGAAAGTATAATGAAGGTGAGTTGATTACAGCTCACCTTTTTTATTGATTTGGTTTTTCCTAGTTGAATGGAAAAGAGTGTTGTAAGCCT
>JAAYSY010000109.1 GCA_012518235.1 Bacteroidales bacterium | reverse complement strand
TCTTTTTGTGCTGGCTCGTAAGGTATTTCATTTTTACAACCATTCAAAAGAATAGCATGAGTAACAATAAAGAAAAATAACACAAAGAAGTGTATTAGTTTATTTCTTAATGAGAGTTTCATATCTTTTTTTTTAGAATCTATAAGTATAAGTAAACGATGGTATACAAGGGAGCAAAGTAAACTTCTTAATAATAACTTTTCCTCTACGTTGAGGTTCTACAGTTAAATTAGCACCAGGAGAAGGATTATATTCTACTGCATTATCATTTTTTCGATCGGAATAAACAAAATTAGGATTCATCGCATTATAAGCGTTGTACACACTAATATTCCAAGTACGGATACCGTGTTTGGTTTTTTTATTGAAGTTTACTCCAATATTCAACCTATGACTAATAGGTAATCGATAGTTATTACGCTTAGAAATATAACTCTCTTGCATCAACTCACCATTAGGTTTAATAACTACTGTTTGTATCTCTGGAACAGTAATTGTTCCTCCAGAATTCAAAGTCCAAGTTGCTCCAACATCTATTCTTTGATTAAAATCATGATTTGCACATAAGCTAATACTATGTCTGCAATCATATTTATACGGAAAACGCTTACCATTATTAATGGTACCCTCCTTAAATATTCTATCACTTTTTGCTAATGTATATGCTAACCAACCAGTTGTTTTTCCCCCTGTTTTTTGTAACATAAACTCTGCCCCCATAGAGCGACCCGTTCCACTTTCAACCTTCTCTTCCCAGTGGGTAGAACTACCAAAAAAAGAAACGCCATCCTGATACTCAAGAATATTATTCATTTGCTTATAATATCCTTCTACAGAAAACTCCCATCCTTGGAATCCACTATAATAAGCTCCCACTGAATATTGATTAGAAAACATAGGACGTATATTTTTAGTAATAGGCACCCAAAGATCTGTAGGCAAAGGTATATTATTTGAAGCCAATAAATGAACATACTGAACCATTTGGCTATACGATGCTTTAATAGCGTATCCTTTTGTCAAATCATAGCGAAGTGAAACTCTTGGCTGCGCATAAATATAGCTTTTTCCTTGAGTATGAAACAGAGATAAATTCACACCTAAATTAGCATTCAAACGCTTACTCAATTCAAAATTATCTTCTATATAAGCCGTAATTTCATGACCCTTTAAATAACTATCTCCAATACCTGCATATACTGTATCTTGTTCTATTGTACTACCTGTCTGCTCTTTTACTTTTGAAGAGTTTGTTTCAGGAGTAAACGTATGGTATAAATACTCTACTCCAAACCTCATTGAATGAGAAGGCATTGGTGAATATTCAAAATCACTACGGAAACTTAAATCACGTATACCTGAGCGAAATTTAGTATTAAAATGATAGAAATAATCATGTAAGTCCTCACTATTATGTTCATTAGCTCCCCCTTTTAATACCATTCTATAATTATTATAAGCCACAGTCGTATTGCTAAACACCTTATGATTAAAAACACAATTCCAACGTGCAGCTAAAATCGTTGTACCCCAATTAATATCTGTCTTGTCTTTGTATCGATAGATATTCTCTGGCTTAACTTGGTCAACTAAAAGGGTTCTTTTTTCATTATACTCATAATTATAGCTATCTCTGCCTTGATAAAAATTGAGAAATAAACGATTTCTATCGTTGAACTTATGATTTATCTTGGCGTTTAAATCATAAAAATAATAGTCATAGGAATCGTCATCACTCTTAAATGCTTTAACAAATACAGTGTGTGTTCCACGCATATTAATAATAAACGATGTTTTATCTTTAACTATAGGACCCTCAAAATGGACTTTACTTGTTAAAGTACCTACACTTACCGTACCATGATACTTATACATATCCCCATTCTTAGTCTGTACATCTACAATAGATGATAATCGACCACCATAACGAGCAGGGAATGCACTTTTATAAAGTGTTACTTTTTTAACAGCTTCAGGAGTAAAAACAGAAAACACGCCTAATAAATGGTCTGCATTATAAATTGGAATACCATCTAGTAAAATTAAATTTTCATCAGGACTTCCTCCACGTACATACAGACCAGATGATCCTTCTATCCCTGCTTGAACACCTGGACTCAATTGAATCGTTTTTAAGATATCAGCTTCTCCTAAAAGTACAGGTGTCCGTTGAATTTGCGTATTAGAAATCTCATGGGTTCCCATTGTTGGTGAATTAATACCCACTTCATTTTTAGTAGATAAGACCACAACTTCTGCTAATTCTGTATTAGAGTTTAGCCGAATATTGATTATTGTATCTTTAGATAAGAAAAACTCCTTCTTTTTCATTTCATACCCTATGTATGAAAAGGACATCTCTACCTCTCCTTGTGGCAAAGTAATACTATAAAATCCAAAAGAATTAGTAGTTGCCCCTTTTCGCTTTTTGTGTTCAAAAACTGTTGCCCCTAAAAGAGTTTCTGAAGACCTCTCATCTGTGAGATAACCACTAATAGTAAACTTTGGCACTGATTGATTTGCTTCTTTTTTTAAGCTTAATAGTATATGCCCTCCAACTACCTCATAACCAATAGGCTGCTTTAGAAATACTTGATCCAATAGTTTTTGAATACTTACATCTAATTCGTTTATTGTTATAACAGTCCATTGTTTTTCAAC
>JAAYSY010000108.1 GCA_012518235.1 Bacteroidales bacterium | reverse complement strand
CGGATACGCTTAAATTGGTGTTGTCAGAGGTGTTAAGAGATCTTAAGCAGCAAGAACTCTGTTATGTTAAATATGAGTTGAGACAGGGCTGTTTTCATATAACTGCTCGCTAATTTCAGATAAAGCTTATAATTATGCAACGTTATTTTATCTATTTATCTTATGACGGAACGAATTACAATGGTTGGCAAATTCAACCCAATGGCGTTACCGTACAAGAAAAACTAATTGATGCTTTATGTCTTATGTTACAAGAGAAAGTTGAGGTGATGGGAGCAGGACGTACAGATGCAAAGGTGCATGCTAGTTCTATGGTTGCTCACTTTGATACTGAAAAGGTTAATTTAGATACGCAGCTATTAGTACACAAATTGAACTGTTTTTTGCCTCGTGATGTTGCAGTACATAAAGTGGTGAAAGTAAAGCAAGATGCTCATGTTCGTTTTAGTGCTACAGCACGCACATATCATTACAATATTACTTTTAAAAAGTCTCCCTTTAATAGAGATTATGCTTGGCGTATTTCTCAAAAGCCCGATCTGGATTTGATGAATCAAGCGGCAGAGAAATTATTTTTATATTCTGACTTTACTAGTTTTAGTAAGGTGCATTCAGCAGCAAAAACAAATATTTGTACAATAAAGGAAGCCTACTGGGAAGCTATTGATGAAAACAATTGGCGTTTTACTATTAAAGCAGATCGTTTTTTGCGAAATATGGTTCGAGCTATTGTGGGTACTTTATTGGATGTAGGATATAAAAAAATATCAGTTGCAGATTTTTGTAACATAGTGGAAAATAAAAATAGATGTGATGCTGGAGCTTCAGTTCCTGGTCATGGACTTTTTTTAGTCAATGTAGAATATCCTTTGGATTTATTTATAGAAAAGGAATAAAGTATAGAATTTTTAATTTATGTGGTTATTATTAGCGTTTATCTCAGCTATTTTGCTGGGGTTTTATGATGTTTCAAAGAAAAAATCAGTACAGAATAATGCGGTTATACCGGTATTGTTTTTTTCCATTTTATTTTCGAGTATTATTTTTACACCCCTGGTGTTATTATCTACTTATAAACCAGATGTTTTAGCAGGAACTGTATTTCAAGCATCTGTTGAGGGCTGGGAAGTACATAAGTATATCATATTAAAATCAATCATTGTTCTTTCCTCGTGGATATTTGGTTATTATGGACTTAAACATCTTCCTATTACTATTGTAGGTCCTATTAATGCTACACGTCCAGTCTTGGTACTTGTTGGTGCTATCTTTATTTTTGGAGAACGCTTAAATACACTACAATGGATTGGTGTATTACTGGCCATACTTTCATTTTTTATGCTAAGTCGATCGGGTAAGAAAGAGGGGATTCATTTTAGAAATAATAAATGGATAGCTTTTGTAGTGATTGCTACTGTTTTAGGTGCTATCGGTGGGTTATATGATAAGTTTTTAATGACTAATTTCAATACAGTAACGGTACAAGCTTGGTATAATTATTATCAGCTACTTTTGTTATTGCCTATCCTAGCCTTTATTTGGTGGCCTACACGTCATCAAACAACACCTTTTAGCTGGAAGTGGAGTATCTTGGCTATCTCTTTATTTTTATCAGCTGCCGACTTTATCTATTTTTATGCATTAAGTCTTGATGGAGCTTTAGTGGCGGTGGTTTCTATGGTTCGCAGGGGGAGTGTTGTGGTTTCTTTCCTCTTTGGGGCTTTGTTATTCAAAGAGAAAAATTTAAAGAGCAAAGCTCTCGATTTGTTGTTGGTAATTATTGGCTTATTCTTTTTGTACATTGGTTCTAAATAAAAAAAGAACAATCCAAATATAAATTAAAATGTGGTTATTACTTGCCTTTGTGTCAGCTACACTCCTTGGCTTTTATGATGTGTGTAAAAAGAAGGCTCTAGAAAACAACTCGGTTTTATTAGTGCTGTTTTTTAACACCTTGTTTTCTAGTGTTTTGTTTCTCCCTTTTATCATTGCTTCTCTTTTTCCTAATTCGTTATTGCAAGGAACATTACTGGAAGTACCTATAGAACCCTTAAAATCGCATGGTTATGTATTGTTGAAATCAGCTATCGTATTATCTTCTTGGATATTAGGATATTTTGGTATGAAGCATCTTCCATTAACAATTGTGGGACCTATTAATGCCACACGACCTGTTATGGTGTTAGTAGGGGCTATGGTTTTCTTTGGTGAACGCTTAAATACGTTGCAATGGATTGGTGTGTTATTGGCTTTTATTTCATTTTTTATGTTAAGTCGATCGGGCAAAAAAGAAGGAATAGATTTTAAACATAACAAATGGATATTATTTATCATTTTAGCTGCAGTTATGGGTGCTATTAGCGGATTGTATGATAAGTTTTTAATGCAACGACTCAATCCGATGTTTGTGCAGTCTTGGTTTACATTTTATCAAGTATTGCTAATGGGACCTATATTGTTATTTTTGTGGTATCCCACCCGTAAGCAAACCACTCTTTTCAAATGGAAGTGGGCAATCTTATTTATTTCTTTGTTTCTTTCTGTTGCTGATTTTGCTTATTTCTATGCTTTAAGCTTAGAGGGTGCTATGATATCAATTGTCTCTATGGTTCGCAGGGGCAGTGTAATTGTATCCTTTCTTTTTGGTGCTTTAGTTTTCAAAGAAAAAAACCTGAAAAGCAAAGCCGTTGATCTGCTTTTTGTTTTGTTGGGACTCATCTTT
>JAAYSY010000107.1 GCA_012518235.1 Bacteroidales bacterium | reverse complement strand
TTTTTTTTCTATTAAAAGAGAGCATTCGATAATATATAAGAGCTATAATTATAGACATCTATATTAATTCGTATCTATCACCTGTTAAGATACGGATAACCCCTTTCATTTCGAGTGTAAATAAAAGAGTGTGTAATTGGGTGAGAGGAATCTTTGTTTTCAATAGTATATTATCAAATTGCATACTGCCTTGTTTTTGCAATAAGAGAGCTATTTCCTTCTCCTGTGGGGTTAAATCTGGGAATAAAGACCTTTGAATAGGGCTCTTCTTTTTATTAAAACAATTCCATTGCATAGCTTTAACAAAGTCTTCGGCAGAGGTTATAAGAGCTGCTTTATTTTGTCTTATAATTTTGTTACATCCTTCAGAATATTGGTCTGTTGTTCTCCCGGGAAATGCAAAACAATCTCGGTTATAGTCGTTAGCTAAATCTGCTGTAATTAATGCACCTCCTTTATTCGCCGATTCAACTACTATTGTAGCATCACTCATACCTGCAATAATTCTATTGCGACTTACAAAATTGTATCGTTCGGGCTCTGTATGAATAGGGAATTCTGTTATAATACCTCCCTTGTTATACATTTGCTCAGCAATATTTTTGTGTTGATTAGGATATATTCTATCTAGTCCGTGAGCTAACACACCTACTGTTGGATGATTAAACTCTATAGCTGCCTTATGTGAGGCAATATCAATGCCAAAAGCAAGTCCACTAATAATTAAAGCATCAGGTATTGAGAGGTGTAAGTCGTTAATAAAGTCATGGCATAGTTTCTTTCCATATTGTGTTGCTTTTCTAGTACCTACCATGCTTACTACATAGGGAACATTAAAGTCGCAGTTACCTCTGAAGTAAAGAACTAATGGAGCATCAATACATTCCTTAAGGCGATAAGGATATCGTTTGTCAGTATAAGTAATGCATTGAATGTTGTGGTTAAGTGCAAACTGATACTCTTCTAAGGCTCTGTTTTTTCTCTCTTTAGAAAAGAGAGAAGTAATAAGGTCTTCTTTAATACCTGGAAGGAGTGTCTTGAGTGTTGTTTTCGATGATAAAATAGTAGAAGCAGATTCTAATCTATCTATCAGTCTTTTTCTAATTTTAAGCCCTAACGTAGGAGTAAGAGTTAGGGCTATACTGGCTATAATTTCTTCGTCATTCATGGTTTTCTAAAAAAGGAGCAAAGGCTTCATCAAATAAAGAGTTGTGTGCAAGTTTACCATTAACAATGCATACCGATTCAACTACGGCACGTATTACCAACTTATTATCGGACTTGCGAAAGATGTCTTGATGAAAAGCATATTTTATCCCTTCTTTCTTTATGTATAGTTTTGATATGTAATAATCGCCACTGGTTAGGGGTGTTTTAAAGGCCAGATTAGCACGAGCAATAACTGGATCAATACCTTTATCGTGTAGTTCAGCAATACTAATATTTAGAGTATCTAGAAATTCATGTCGAGTATGTTCTAGATAGTGTAAATAGTTAGCATGATTTACGATGCCCTGAAGATCACATTCGTAGGTTCTAACCTTCATTTCTAATTCAAAGATATACTTACTCATATTATTGTATTTTTTTTCTTTCTAATTTACTTGCTGGCACTATTTTATAGAGTTTATCATTGGGCCTGATTTTATCTTTTATTTTGAAAGAAAAGTTCTCCCCTTTATTGACCTCTTTTACGGGTTTTAAGTCCACTCTAGGCTCTTCTAAAGTTGCATATATCGCCCCTGTAGTAGGTCCTGTAATAAGTATTTTGTCCCCCTCTTTTAATAATCCTGCTTGTGCTTTAAATTCAGCAACTTGAATGTTAGTAAAGTATTTAATTCCTTTGCCTACATAAACTTTACGTTCAGTAGCTTCTGATCCATAATTTTTACTCCACTCTCCCAATCTTTGTCCTAAATAATACCCATCCCAAAAGCCACGATTAAAAAC
>JAAYSY010000106.1 GCA_012518235.1 Bacteroidales bacterium | reverse complement strand
CTTAGTCACACTTCTGGTTTGACCTAGGCAAAGCTCCCTCTTGGTCTAGGCATCCCACTCGTTTGACTAGGTCATAATAATAGTATTAAATAACGGAGATGACACCTTACTTATATAGGAGAATAAAAAAAGCAGAACCTAGGCACAAATAAATACTTTACAATCTTATTTATATGTAGGTAATTTATATAATTGAAACTTCTTAATCTCACTAGCTATTTTTTTAGTATTTTTGTTGTAGCAATTTAAGTCTCGTATTAAAATGAATTCTTAACTTAAGCTTAAATTCCAAAAATAGATTACATCAAGATTATGCAGTTCAAAGACATCATAGGACATAGTGAGATAAAAAAACAACTGATTGAAGAGGTTAATGAAGGGCGCATCCCTAACACACAGCTTTTTCAAGGACCTACGGGAGCGGGAGCTTTTCCCTTAGCTTTAGCCTATGCACAATATATAAACTGTTCAAATAAAAAATCAACAGACTCTTGTGGTAAATGTCTTTCATGCAAACAAACTAGTAAACTAATCTATCCTGATTTACATTTTTCGTTTCCTATTACTACTAAAAAAGCAAAAAACAAACACTATATATGCGATGATTTTCTGCCTGAGTGGAGACGTTTGGTTACAAACCAAAGCTATTTTAATTTTGATCACTGGCTAGAAACCATAGATGCTCAAAACTCACAACCAATTATTTATATTAGTGAAAGTACTGAATTGATTAAAAAACTCAGCTTAAAATCAAGCCAAGGTGGATATAAAGTTGTTATTATCTGGCTTCCTGAAAAAATGAATCTTGAATGTGCTAATGGACTACTAAAACTACTGGAAGAACCCCCCACGCAAACAGTTTTTTTATTAGTTTCTGAGGACTCAGAAAATATTATTCCTACTATAATTAGCCGATCTCAACCTCGCTACATTCCAGCTCTACCCGATTCAGAAATTTCGACAGCTTTAAGAGAGAAATACAATATTTTACCTCAAGAAAGTGATAAAATAGCTCATTTAGCACAAGGGAATTTTATAAAAGCATTAGAATCTATTCATTTAAACAAAGAAAAGCAACACTATTTTGAACTTTTTGTATCTTTAATGCGACTTTCATATCTTCGTAATATAAAGGAGATGAAAGCTTGGAGCGAAAACGTAGCTGAGATGGGTAGAGAGCGGCAAAAAAGTTTTCTTAATTACTGTCAACACATGGTGAGAGAAAGTTTTATTCACAACATCGGCCATAGTGAACTTAATTACATGACACAAACAGAAGAGGCTTTTGCTAAAAATTTCGCTCCATATATTAATGAATCAAATGTATTCGAAATGATGAATCAGCTTAGTGAGGCTTCAAAACACATTGAGCAAAATGTTAATGCTAAAATGGTTTTCTTCGATTTTTCGCTAAAAACCATCGTACTTATTAAGCCATAAAAGAAAAGACAAATATGAAATATAAATTACATAATGGTAGTGGATCACTTAGTGCAAAAGGGTGTTCTCGCCAAAACAATAAACTTAACACTTACGACTGGTTAGCTGATATCCCTGGAAATGAGGATCAATGTGACTTAGTTGAAGTTCAATTTAAAAACACCAGAAAAGAATTCTTCAAAAACAGTAATCGTATTCCATTAAAAAAAGGGGATATTGTAGCTGTTGAATCATCTCCTGGTCATGATATAGGGACTGTTACTCTAACAGGACGTTTAATACCACTACAAATAGAGAAAGCTAAACTAAGACCTAATACTGAATTTAAACGCATTTATAGAATAGCCAAACCTGCTGACATAGAAAAACATCAAGAATCTCAAGCCAAGGAACATGACACAATGATTAGAGCTAGGCAAATAGCCTCCAATCTAAATTTGGATATGAAAATTGGTGATGTAGAATATCAAGGCGATGGTAATAAGGCTATATTTTATTATATAGCAGATCAACGTGTGGATTTTCGCCAATTGATAAAGCTATTAGCTGAAGCATTTAGAATACGCATTGAAATGCGTCAAATTGGTGCTAGACAAGAAGCTGGCCGAATTGGTGGCATTGGACCTTGTGGCAGGGAGTTATGTTGCTCTACTTGGATGACTAATTTCGTTTCTGTTTCAACAAATACTGCAAGAATTCAAGATTTATCTCTAAATCCTCAAAAACTTGCAGGACAATGTGCTAAATTGAAATGTTGTCTAAATTATGAAATAGATAGTTATGTTGAAGCACATAAACAACATCCATCTAAAGAAGTAGAGTTACATACTTTGTATTCTACTTATTATCACTTCAAATCGGACTTATTAAGCAACACGATCACCTACTCAACTGATAAAAATGGTGCTGCAAACTTAATTGAAATTTCTTGTGATAGGGCTTTCGAGGTCATCAAACTAAATAGAAAAGGGATTAAACCTGAAAGCTTACTTGAGGAAGAACAAAGAATAGAGAAAAAGAAAGCTAATAGTGACCTTTTAGATCAGGAGAGTGTAACTCGCTTTGACCAAAATCAAAACAAGAACAAAAAGAGAAGAAGTAGAGGACGAGGATCAAGAAAAAGAAGACCTCCTCAAAACAAAAATCAAGGTAATAAAAACGAGCAAAATCAACAAGCTACCACAAAAGAACAACCCAAGAAAACTTCTCGCAGAAGACGTCCTACTAAAAGAAAAGGACCAAGAAACGCAAATCAAAAGCCTAAAAACTCGAACGATAAAGATTAAGCATGATAAAAAAAGTGCTCATAAAAAGCAAAGTAGTAACGTTACTACTTTGCTTCATTCTATGTTCTTGTACACCATCTTCCGATGTTGTTTTTCATACATTTAAATCGGTTAACCCATCAGGTTGGTTAAAATATGACTCGCTAACCTATACTATTCCCATTCATAAAAAAGAAGATCTAATTTATGAATTAGAGCTTAGACACCTAGCTCATTACAAATATAAAGATCTCATTCTTTCATTAACCCACAACTTCAACGATTCTACTCATTGGCAAAGCGATACGTTATCTATTTCTTTAGCTGATAATGAAGGACGATGGATTGGCATAGGTTTAGGTTCTATATTCCAAATTGAAGACACTCTTTATATCAAGAAAAGTCAACAGCCAGGTAATTATACACTAAAAATCACACAGCTTATGAACGACAATTTTATAAAAGGAATCCATGATATAGGTATCAGAATAACACCTCTATATCCTGCGAACCCTTGAAGCGTCGATTCTTAAAAAAACAAAAAGTAAAATAGTAAATCCCCAGAGAGAAGATCCACCATAGCTAAAAAAAGGAAGTGGAATCCCAATAACTGGTGTTAAGCCTAAGACCATCCCAATATTCACAAATACGTGGAAAAACAAAAGACTAACAACAGAATAACCATATACCCGTCCAAAAGTATTAGGTTGTCTCTCAGCTAACGCAATCAATCGTAACATTAAGATTAGAAACAAAACAAGAACTGCTACTGAGCCTACGAATCCTTGTTCTTCTCCTACTGTACAGAATATAAAGTCTGTATCTTGTTCTGGAACATATTTTAATTTTGTCTGAGTTCCATTTAAAAACCCTTTACCCGAAAACCCTCCTGAGCCAATAGCTATTTTAGATTGGTTTACATTATACTCTGCTCCTCTAGGATCATCCACCATACCTAAAGCTGTTTCAATTCTCTTTTGGTGATGATCTTCAAGTATATTATTAAACACATAATCTACCGAAAAAAGAAAGACTACTGATACTATTGTAAACAAACTAATAAATAAAAAGCTAGTTTTTTTTTCCTTTACGAAAAGAATAAAGAGAAATAGTGCCAACACTAAGTTTATACTAGCTAAGACAAAAACTAAGTCGATAGTATAAATATATTTAGATATAACGTATGTTGAACCTAGAATCAATAACGAGGTACCCCATAGCGTCTTTATCAAGTTCCATTTTTTTTCGTATACCCACAACATACCACTTACGACTAGTAATATAATTACTAAAACAGAAAACTCACCTACAGAAGTAATACCATCGGATAAAAAGACCTTGTCAAATTTTATACCAATCACAAAATAGACAACGGCACAAAATCCAGAAAACAATATTGCACCTGGCATTCCTTCTCTATATAATACAAGAAAGAAAGCAAGATAAACTAAGGCTGTTCCCGTTTCACTTTGAAGAATAATAAGTAATACTGGAAGTAAAACGATGGCAATAAGGACAAAGAAATCCTTCCATTTTTCCATAGAGAAAGAATATCTACTTATATACTTAGCTAAAGCTAAAGCAGTAGCAAACTTTGCAAACTCGGCTGGCTGTATACTTAATTGTCCTATTTGCAGCCAAGATCGAGATCCTTTTATATCCTTAGCTACAAATATTGTGACGAAAAGAAGAATCATCATTCCTCCATAAAACAGATAGGCAAAGACATCATAAATTCCTTCATCTAACATTAAAAGGACAAAAGCAACCCCTAAAGCGCACATCATCCAGATAAACTGCTTACCAGAACGTGTAGTAAAATCAAGAAAGTCAGGATCACCATATTCATAACTTGCACCACATACGCTAAGCCAACCTAGAGCAAGTAATAATAAATAAATGATGATAGTAATCCAATCAATTGATGACCAAACACTAATTCTCTTTTTTTCTCTTATATTCATCTGGAATTAAATTAAAATCTTTAATGTAGTCGTACAAATATTGGCGACTTTCATCAATATAACCATTAAGGTATTTCTCAATAATCATAGCCCCTATTGGTACGCCCCAAGTTGCTCCAAACCCACCATGTTCAACATATACAGCCACTGCAATCTTAGGGTTCTCTTTGGGAGAAAACCCCATAAAAACAGAGTGATCTTTTCCTCTATTTTGTGCTGTACCTGTTTTACCACAAATCTCTAATCCAGGAATATTAGCTCTTCGACATGTAGCACCGAAAGGACTACCAATAACAGCACCACGCATGCCTTCTTTTACATATTTATAATATTGCTGATCAATACCCGTATATCGCTTCTCAATATATTTTTTATCAAGTTCACCACCTTTAATGTCTTTAACAATATGTGGAGTAATAAAATATCCTTCATTAGCTACAGTTGCCGCTAAGTTAGCCAATTGTACAGGCGTAAGTAAAATTTCTCCTTGCCCAATAGCTGTGTGAATAATACGAAGTCCTCCCCATTTATTTGCTCCATAAATTTTATCATAAAGAGCAGGATTGGGTATTAATCCTCTTTTCTCACCTGGCAAATCAACACCTAAAGCATAACCAAACCCCATATTTACCATATGATCTCTCCATACATTTAAGGCTTTTGTTGGTGATCCATATTTTTCATGATCTATCATCTTATATAACCCCCAACAATAGTATGAATTACAAGAGGTGGAAATAGAATGAATATAAGGAACAGGAGACCCATGAGAATGACATCCCACTCGCAGACCAGGAACAACAAACCCCAAATGACAAGGAAAACTAGTATCAACATCTATAATTTTCTCTTGTAAAAAAACCAGACCTTGTGGTACTTTATAAGTAGATGCTGGTGGATATGCAGCCATTAAAGCTCTATTAAACAAAGGTTTTTGAGGATCTAGCTGTAAATCACGGTGATTTTTCCCTCTATCTCTACCCACAATTAATAAAGAAGGGTCATAAGATGGAGATGAAACCATACAAAGTATCTCTCCCGTTTCGGGTTCAATAGCAACTACACTACCCATTTTCCCCTGCAACAACTCTTCAGCTAAAAGTTGCAAATTAATATCAACACTAAGAGTTAAATCGCTACCTGCTACTGGTTTTCTATCTTTAGCCCCATCATTATACTTTCCTTGTATTCTACCATGAGCATCACGCAACAACACCTCTACACCTTTAACACCTCTAAGGTATTTTTCATAAGAACGCTCAACACCTTGTTTACCAATATAGTCTCCTCTCCTATAGTACGGATCATCTTCTAGTTCTCTGGGAGAGACTTCTCCTATATCTCCTAATATATGAGCTGAAGACTCATAATTATACCTGCGTACTGTTCTACGTTCCACATAAAAACCAGGAAACTTAAATAACTTTTCCTGAAACACTCCAGTTTCCTCAGCAGATAATTGCGACATAAAGACCTGTTGCGTATAACGAGAATAACCGGGATTTATCGCTTTATTCTTGACGTTTTCCATCCTGCGATGGAAATAATCTAAAGTTATACCTAATGTATTGCAAAAATCTAAAGTATCTAAATTCTCAACTTCTAAGGGAACAAATATTATATCATAAGAAGGTTGATTGTAAACTAAAAGTTCACCGTTTCTGTCATATATAGCACCTCGAGCTGGATGTAATACTTTATTAAAAAAAGCATTACTCTCGGCATTGATTTTGAATTTCTCAGTAGCTATTTGGAGATCGAACAGACGAAAAACATAAATTAGAATTGTAAGAAAAACAATTCCTCCGATAACAAATTTTCGGCTTTCAAATGAGAAATGCTTATTCATACTTGTTTTCTTATACTTTCAATACCCCAAATGCAAATAATTGTCAATAAGGTACTAAAAAACACACGCAAAAACATCTCTTTAATACTTAAAAAAGAAAAGTATTCAATTCCCACTAAAACTACATGATGAATAAATACACCAGTTACAATATATCTAATGAAAGGGGCACTACCCATTGCCTTTGCCGATGGTTTAAAAACATCCACATTGTCACGGACCGTAAAAAACCTCAATAAAACAGGCTGTAAAAAAGCTAAGAAAACAGTAGCTCCAGCATTCATTCCAGCCGTATTTGAAAACATATCAACAGTTAATCCTAATAAGAAGCCCCAAAGTAATATATAATTACGTGAAATATCAGATTGGAACTTTAGAATAACATAAATATATAAAAAAGGAGTTGCATACCCACCAATGTGGATATGATTTAAAATCAAAACTTGTAACAAAACAAGTCCAATACACCAGCCTATTCTATATAAACTATCTTTCATAAATTAATCTATTGAGTTCTCCAAGTCTCTTTGCTCCCTCTGATTCAGGTTTTCAATAACCCTAACATTTCCTAAAGTCCCAAAATTAGAGGCTAGTTTAATTTTTAACATATACGACAATCCATCATCAGAGTCTAACATATCTTCAACTGTTCCCACCATTAATCCTTCAGGAAAAACAGCAGAGTAACCACTAGTTACAATGGTATCTCCTAAACTAAATCGAGCGTGTCTAGGAAGATTTTCCAAATAAGCATATTGTGCATCTCCCGGTTTCCATTTCAAATGCCCAAAATATTGACTACCCCTAATTTTACAACTTAAGTTAGATAAACCATTGAGTAAAGAAATAGCTATTGAATAATGTGAGGATGTTTTATAAACTATTCCCACTACACCATTACCATCAATGACTCCCATTTCAGGTTTAATTCCATCAGTGGACCCTTTATTCAAGGTAATAAAATTATTGGCTTGTGTAAGACTATTGTTTATAACATAGGCTTTATATAGTTTATAATTCATCAAAGAATCATGCTTAGAAAAACTATTTCCTTCTATTCTTTCTTGCTTTCGAATAGAAGCTAATTGCTGTTCCAAATAAACATTACGATCAAGTAAATCATTATTTACAGATTGTAAATTAAAATACGAAACTACGTTGCTAGAGAGTTCATAAATGTTGCCTGACACAATATTAGCTGAAGTAAAAAAAATACTGTGTTGATAATTATTATATTTAAACAATAAAACAAAACTGGCTACCTCTAATAATATAAAGAGGAACCAGTAATTGTACTTAATTAAAAAGTCAAGTAAGTTACGCATAATATAATCCACACATGCCAATCATAAATTTACTTGTGGCTTAAATTTTATCGCATTAAAAATGAAAATTTATCTACATTAATTAAAGCTATACCCAAACCTTTAGCTACAGATTGTAATGGGTCTTCAGCAATATGAAATGGAATATTAATTTTATCCATCAAGCGACGGTCGAGTCCTCTAAGTAATGCACCTCCACCAGCAAGGTAGATTCCATTATGTACAATATCAGCATAAAGTTCTGGTGGTGTGTTTTCTAAAGCACTCAATATAGCAGTTTCAATCTTAGAAATAGACTTTTCTAAACAATGAGCGATCTCTTGATAGCACACAGGAACCTCCATAGGCAAAGCTGTTATTCTATTCGGTCCGTGAACAATATAATCTTCAGGAGCATCTTCTCCTAGATCAGTTAGCGCAGCACCAACACTTATTTTTATACGTTCTGCCATACGCTCACTCACCTTCACATTATGTTGACGATTCATATATTCCTGTATATCTGTTGTAAAATCATCGCCTGCAATACGAATAGAGTTGTTTGACACAATACCGCCTAAAGATATAACAGCAATTTCAGTAGAACCACCACCTATATCAACAATCATGTTACCCTCCGGTATTTCCACATCGATACCAATACCTAACGCAGCTGCCATTGGTTCAAATAATAAATAAACATCACGTCCTCCTGCATGCTCAGCAGAATCTCGCACAGCACGAAGTTCCACTTCAGTACTACCAGATGGTACACCAATTACCATGCGTAAGGAAGGTGTAAATAAACGTCGGCGATTATTCACCATTTTTATCATACCCCTTAACATTTGTTCACAAGCATAGAAGTCGGCTATCACCCCATCACGTAAAGGGCGAATCGTGCGTATATTATCATGAGTTTTTTCATGCATCATTTTTGCTTTCTCACCTACAGCTATCATCTTATCTGTTCGGCGATCTAAAGCTACAACGGAAGGTTCTTCTACTACAATTTTACCATTATTCAAAATAAGGGTGTTTGCAGTTCCTAAATCCATTGCTATTTCTTGTGTAAAAGAAAAGAATCCCATATTATCGGTTTATTTTTCATTAGATTCTATCTAATGTATATTCTTAATTTTAATGTTTAAAATGTCTTATTCCTGTTGTTACCATAGACAACCCATTCTTATTACAATATTCAAAAGATAAATCATCTCTAATAGATCCTCCTGGCTGAATTACTGCAGTCACACCTACTTTATGTGCAATTTCAACACAGTCAGGAAAAGGGAAGAATGCATCAGATGCCATTACTGCCCCCTCTAAGTCAAAATCAAATGATTGTGCTTTCTCTATAGCTTGTTTCAATGCATCAACACGCGAAGTTTGTCCAACCCCACTTGCTAATAATTGACCATTTTTTGCCAATACAATAGCATTTGATTTACTATTCTTCACTATTTTATTTGCAAACAATAAATCTTCAACCTCTTGTTGAGTTGGTTCTTTATCTGTTACTACGGTTAAATCATCAGTCGTTTCAACTTTCAAGTCTTTTTCTTGAACTAATACCCCATTAAGTAACGAGCGGAATTGTCTTACGGGTAGATTAGTTTCTTTTCGAACTAAAATAATTCTATTCTTCTTTTGTCCTAAAACCTCAAGCGCATCTACATCGTAATCGGGTGCTATAATAACTTCAAAGAAAATTTCATTAATAGCCTCAGCAGTTTTCTTATCAACAACACCATTAGTTATCAACACCCCACCAAAAGCTGAAACAGGATCACCAGCTAAAGCATCTTTCCAAGCCTCTAATAAAGTAGAACGAGAAGCCAAGCCACAAGCATTGTTGTGCTTTAAGATTGCAAAAGTTAGCTCATCAAACTCATCTATTAAATCAACAGCTGCATTAATATCCAATAGATTATTATAGGATATCTCTTTACCGTGAATCTGATCAAACATTTCCTCTAGTTTACCATAGAAAAAACCTTTTTGATGAGGATTCTCTCCATAACGTAAAGACTTTTGATCTTCATATGCACAACGAAAAGCAGTTCCTTGGTTATCGTCAAAATAATTAAAAATTGCTGAATCATAATGAGAAGATACTGAAAAAGCCTCCTTAGCCATCCAGCGACGCTCTTCTAAAGATGTACTTGCTCCATTCTCCATTAACATATCTAAGAATGGTTGATATTGACTTTGAGAAGCTACTATAACAACATCCTTATAGTTTTTAGCAGCAGCACGAATTAAAGAAATACCACCTATATCAATTTTCTCAATAATATCTGCTTCTTCTGCTTTTGAGGCAACAGTTGCCTCAAAAGGATAAAGATCTACAATTACCAAATCGATTTCAGGAATATCATATTTTTCTATTTGCTGTAGATCTTGCTCTTCATCTCTACGACAAAGGATACCTCCAAAAACTTTTGGATGTAATGTTTTTACTCTTCCTCCTAATATTGAAGGATAAGATGTCAAATCTTCAACTGCACGACAAGGAATATCTAAAGACTCAATAAATTGACGAGTTCCACCAGTAGATAAAAACTCAACTCCCTCAGTATGAAGCTTATTTATAATTTCTTCAAGTCCCTCTTTATGATAAACAGATACTAACGCTGTTTTAATTTTCTTCAATTCAGACATTTAATTGCATATTAAGTGATTATGAGCAAAGTTACAAAATATTGTTTTATTTTTGCCCATATAATAACATTCAAATCTAAAGAAAAAAGTGTTAGTCCCAAAAGAGACTAACACTTTTTATATTATTCACATAAGAAATAATTTCACCAAATAGAAACTCGATCTTTAGGTGCTATAAACATGGGGTCTTTTTCAGTAATATTAAAAGCCTTATACCACGCATCTATATGAGGTAGAGCACCATCTACTCTCCATTGTCCTAATGAATGAGGATCAATCTTAGTTAAGCGAAGTATCTCTTCTGATCGAATGTTACCAGCCCAAACATTGCCATAGGCTAGAAAAAAACGTTGCTCTGGTGTAAAGCCATCTTTATCTTTTAATGGATTATCTTTTGTTGCATTTTTTAATGCTTGATAAGACACCTGCAATCCACCATGATCGGCTATATTTTCTCCTAATGTAAATTCACCATTAGCATGAACACCAGGGGCAACTTCTATCGCATTAAAAAAGTCTATCATTACCTGTGCTCTTTTTGTAAAATTCACAGCATCCTCTTCAGTCCACCAATCTTTCAAGTTACCCTCTTTGTCATACTGGCGTCCTTGATCATCAAATCCATGAGTCATTTCATGACCAATAACCACTCCTATCGCTCCATAATTAAATGCATCATCGGCATTCATATCAAAGAATGGATACTGTAATATCCCTGCAGGAAAACAAATTTCATTAGTTGTTGGATTATAATATGCGTTCACCGTTTGTGGATTCATAAACCACTCATCAGGATCAACAGGATTATCAGCTTTGGCAATCATTTCTGCATGCTCCCATTGGTTAGCTCTTTTTATATTTTCCCAATAATTATCATTTTTAATGGCTAAAGATGAATAATCTTTCCACTTATCAGGGTAGCCTATTTTAACATGAAAAGTTGCCAATTTTTCTAACGCCTTTTCTTTAGTCACCTCACTCATCCACTCTAACTCTTGAATACGCTCACCCAAAGCTGTCTGCAAGTTCCCAACAAGTTCTAACATCCTATTTTTTGCAGCTTGTGGAAAATGCTTCTCTACATACATTTGTCCTACAGCTTCGCCTAAAGCCCCATTAACAGAAGAAACTGCGCGCTTCCAGCGAGGTTGTAACTCTTGCGTACCAGACATTGTTTTACCATAAAAATCAAAATTCTGATTGACAAAATCATCACTTAGATACGAAGCTGCAGAGTTTATCAAATTCCATTGTAAGTAAGCAATCTGATCTTCTAATGGTTTTTCGTCCATAAGTTGAAAAGCTTTCTTTAACGTTTCAGGCTGCCCAACAATAATCTCCTGCGTTGACGATAATCCTACTCCTTTCAAAAAGTCATCCCACTCAAATGTTGAGAAATCCTCTTTAAGAACCTCTAAGCTGAATTTGTTATAATTCGCATGTGGGTCTCTTAAACTTACTCGTGAACGAGAAGCTTGAGCTAATTGAGTTTCAATATCCATTACAGCTTCTGCTGACTTATTTGCGCTATCCTCACTAAATTCAGCCAACAAAAACATTTTTTTAACATGTTCCTTATATTTCGATCGAATAGTTTTTATCGACTCCTCATCTTCAATATAAAAATCTCGTTCACCCATTCCCAGACCTCCTTGATAGGTCTGAACTATATTCATCGTGCTATTCATATCATCAGCACTAACAAACAAGTAAAAATAAGGGTAGATACCTATCTTTTGCATCTCTGCTAAAACAGTGTAAATCTGTTTCTTATCATTAATTTGAGATAGCTTTTTCAACTCTTTTTTTATTGGTTGTACACCTTCAGCATTGAGTTTAGCCTCATTCATTGCCAAGTTGTATAAATCCCCAATCTTTTGTGCTATAGAACCTGTTTTATTTGATTCTTTTGCTAACTCAGTTATTAATGTATGTAGCTGTTCTCTATTATTCTCAGCTAACAGATCAAAAGAACCAAAACGAGAATACTCATCTGTTAACGGATTGTTTTTCATCCATCCTCCACAAGCATATTGATAAAAACTTGTTCCAGGCAATACAGAAGTATCTAAGTTTTCCATATGTATACCGGAAGTATACTTTGTGTCTTGTGACATTGCTCCTGCTGACATTAATCCAAAAGCGATCACGGGTAAATAATTTTTAATTTTCATATTCTATTTTTCTAAATCTCTATAATTCTTTCAATTCGGACAATTCAATAAAAACAAGTTCCCACTCTTTTTCCTTCTGTTGATAAACTTGTTTCAACTTATCATACTCTACAAATAAAGTGACATCCGAAGCTCCTTCTGGTGAAGCCATTTTTCTCTCCAACTCCACTATTTTTTTACTCAGCAACTCCATCTCCTCCTCCAACTTTTCCACATCACGTTCTAAACTTCGAACCTTTCTGTTGTGTTTCTTTTGAGCTTCATAATCTAGTTTTGTCTGCGATACAAACTCTTCATCATTAACAGATTTGGTATCTTTTTGTTCTTCAACTCGTTGCAGTTCGTTAAGATTATCAATTCGTTTTTTATCTAAAAACTCATAAATACCCCCAAGATGTTCAACTACTTTTTGATTACCAAACTCATATACTTTAGTGACTAATCCATCCAGAAAGTCCCTATCGTGACTAACTATAATCACTGTTCCTTCAAAATCATTAATAGCTTCTTTCAATACATCTTTTGAACGCATATCTAGGTGGTTCGTGGGCTCATCTAGTATAAGGAAATTAACAGGTTCTAATAATAGCTTTATCATTGCTAATCGACTTCTTTCTCCTCCAGAAAGAACCTGTACTTTTTTATCCGAGGCTTCTCCCCCAAACATAAAAGCACCTAAAATATCACGTATTCTTAGTCTTACATCACCAACAGCCACTCTATCTATCGTATCAAAAACAGTGCAATTCTCATCCAACAACTGGGCTTGATTTTGTGCAAAATAACCAAACTCAACATTATGACCCACCTTCAAATTCCCTTCAAAAGTAATCTCATTCATAATACACTTTATTAAAGTAGATTTCCCTGCTCCATTTTTGCCTACAAATGCAACTTTATCCCCACGATTTATAGTAAAATTCACACCTTTAAAAATTAAGTGATTACCATATGTTTTTTTTACATCCTCACAAATTAAAGGAAAATCACCACTCCTACTGGCAGGGGGAAATTTTAAGCGCAAAGTTGCCGTATCCATTTCATCTATTTCAATCCGATCAATCTTCTCTAGTTGTTTTATACGACTCTGCACCTGTATTGCCTTAGACGCTTGGTATCTAAAACGATCAATAAAAGCTTCAGTTTCTTGTATCTGTTTCTGCTGATTTTCATAGGCACGAAGTTGTTGCTCTCTTCGCTCTTTTCTCAACTTAATAAACTCATCGTATTTAACTCTATAATCATAGATTTGGCCACAAGAAATCTCTATTGTTCGTTCTGTTACTCTGTTAATAAACGCTCTATCATGACTTACCAAAATAACAGCATTAGCTTGTGTAGTTAAAAAGTTCTCTAACCATTCTATACTTTCAATATCCAAGTGATTCGTAGGCTCATCTAATAAAAGCACATCAGGACGCTGAAGGAGTATTTTAGCCAACTCAATGCGCATACGCCAACCTCCACTAAACTCTTTAGTAGGTCTATCAAAGTCTGACCGCTCAAACCCTAACCCTAAGAGTGTTTTTTCTATTTCTCCCTGATAGTTTGTTCCACCTATCATTAAGAACTGCTCATTAGCTAAAGAAAAGCGCTCAATCAGCTGATGATAACTATCGCTCTCATAATCTGTCCGATCGGCCATTTCCAAGCCCATCCGTTCTAAAGAGTCTTTTAATTCAAATAAAGTACTAAAAGCCAATTTCACTTCTTCCATCACAGTTCTCTCATCAGCCAACTTCATGACCTGAGGTAAATAGCCAATCGTGGTATCTTTTGGCACTGAAACTCTTCCACTGGTTGGTTTTTGAATCCCTGCTATAATCTTCAACATGGTAGATTTTCCAGCTCCGTTACTTCCTACTAGTGCAATTTTATCTTTTTCATTTACCACATAAGACACATCACTAAACAAGGCTTCAGCATTGAACTCTACTTTTAACTTTTCAACTGATATCACTCTTTTACTTTTTATCTAAATTAATGAAATAACCACACCATTCATATAGTGAACAAAGATATTAATATAATATAACATGATAATATCTTTTACGTTTCTAGTATTTAAATATTGTGTAATCTTTCTAAATAAAAAAAGAGAAACCCCGTAAATTTGAGATTTCTCTTTTTTATATTTAGACTTTAGTTTTCTTAAAATAGCTTTTCAGGATACTCACCCGCATCAATAAGTGCTTGAATTTTATCCACAACACCTTGTCTATCGTCTGCATAAGTTACCCCAAACCATTTGCTCACAGTATCTAATACTTTTACTTTAGCTATTTCTTTTTGAATTAACTCGTTAACAACAATAGGAATAAAGAACTCAGCTTTAGGATTATCTATATCAGTCTTCAAAAATCCAATAAAGTAATCTTCAGAGTGACCAAAATAATCAGGTGTAAATCCCCACATATTCATAGACACAGGGGTATTATCATCAATGGCTACCATTTTTCCATTTTCATCCTTAAATTGAACTTTACCATCAATTCTCTCAATAGCTGTACGTTCAACTACAGTTGTCAAATAGCCCTCCTTATTTGTTTCACAAATCCCACGGGCAACAGATCCACTATCCGACAATGTATTTCCCACACGATATCCAACCATGCAATATTCGTTTTTATCGCCATCCATTTGTTTTAGTTCTTTGGCCAAAACTTCAAAACTATCACGACCATAAAAATCATCTGCATTAATAACTGCAAATGGTTCATTAATTACTGGTTTCCCCATAAGAACAGCATGATTTGTACCCCATGGTTTAACACGATCTTTTGGACAAGAGAAACCTTCGGGTAAATCGTCTATATTTTGAAAGACTAACTCGGTAGGAATATGGTTTTTATATTTCTCTAAAACGATATCTCTAAAATCGTCCTCAAAATCCTTACGAATTACAAATACTACTTTTCCAAATCCAGCACGAATAGCATCGTAAATAGAATAGTCCATAATTGTCTCTCCATTAGGACCTAGCCCATCTAACTGTTTTAAACCTCCGTATCTGCTTCCCATACCAGCAGCTAATACAAATAATGTTGGTTTCATTATAATGTGTTTTAATGTGTTATAGTGTTAATAAATTCACACAAAGATATAAAAACAAATGATATGAAATAGGTTTATTTTAACCAAAAAACAATAGAGACTAATCAAAAGGGATATCCTATCGCAAAGTGAAATCCTAAACTATCACTAAATCGCTCAATATTGTAATAACCTCGTTTATCTGTTTTGTAAGGATTATGCAAAGCAACCCCACAATCAAAACGGATAACTAAGAAATCTAAATCATACCTTAAGCCTAATCCTGTCCCTAAGGCTAACTGCTCAGGTACTTTCTTCAATTTAAATTGAGCTCCTGGTCTATCCTCATCATTTTTAAGCAACCACACATTACCTATATCCATAAAAATAGCTCCTCGTAAATTACCCAATACTGGGAATCGATATTCTATATTTGCTTCTAAACGAATATCTCCCGTTTGGTCAATAAATGTATAGCGACTTCTTTTCCCTGGATGATAACTTCCTGGCCCAATGCTACGGACCGTAAAGGCCCTAATACTATTCGCACCTCCAATATAAAACTGTTCCGTATAAGGAGCTATCTTTGAATTACCATATCCTCCAATAATTCCTCCTGTAAAACGGGTAGCTATAGCCTGATTGGGTGCAAAGTTCCAAGTATATCTTAATTCTGTATTTAGCTTTAAAAACTGAGCAAAAGGAGCTCCTAAAAATTGTTTGTTCTTTTCTCCCATACTTTTACCAAACCCTTTATAAAACAAAGACAAAACATTTCCTGAAGACCCTAGGGTTGTTTGCCACCAAATGTGGTTGGTTCTAATTCGTCCTTTAATAGGTGCATTATCGTAAGTAAAAGAGTATTCCATTTTAGGAATAAACTGATCTTGCATACTAATAGCTAACATTTTATTATCATCCATAATAGAATCAAATCGAGCCGTTTTATGTTGCAACAAGTTAAAAGTCAAATCCAAAGGTGTGAACTGATGCCTTACTGTTAATTTAGGCTGCCAATCATAGGAGGTACTTCCTCCAAAAGAGAGTATTTTATAAAACTTAGCCCTGTTTAATTGATCGACATATAGCTTAAGTGTTGTAGTAGTTGGAAAATCATATTCATTCTTCCGCAAAGTAGGAAATAGTAAACGAGGAAAAGACAAAGAAGTAGAAATACCTATCTCATAACTATTTAACAAAGAACTTTTATCCGTTTTTTTACCTGTTTGCCATTCATAAGACCCTCTCAACTTAACACCCCAAGTTTCTGCTCCCTTAAATACATTTCTTCTTGAAACCGAAAAAACAGCACCTGGCCCCATTTGATCATTACTTTTAGTAGCCAAATTTAGTTCTAATTCTGCATTTAACATTTTATCAAATGAAGCTAATATTGCCAAATCCAACGTATCAGAATTCAGAATACTATCTTGAGGAGTGTAGCGAAACTCTACATACTTAAAGAGGCCCAATTCATTTAATCGCTCTTGAGTTCGCTGATGCCGGTATTGACTATATAAATTTGACCATTCAGGTCTTTTTGCTCCACGTAAAGAAGAGAACTGATAAGAATTCACCCATCGATATAACATTTTGGGTCGAAGTCCCAATTTCTCATAATAACGTATAGATAAGTCTTTATATTGCAACGACTGATTAGGCTCCTCTCCCTTTTTTCCATATAAATGAACAGTTGTGCTCCCTCTAAAATATTTTCGCTGAGCTTCTTTTGGTAAACCAACAACAGGCAGTAACTTCAAACTCACCGTATCCTTTACTTGAGTCGTATCTGCCTGATAGGTTAAATAACTGGGTCTAAAGTAATAATAGCCTAAATTTCTTAACAACCCACTAATTCTATTGCGTTCACTATCTAGATCAACAACATTAAACTGTTGTCCTTTTTTTATTAAAGTTCTTCTCCTTCCTCGCTCTAATATATTTAAGGTCTCTTTGTTAAACTTGGCGTAATAAACTGTATCAATAAAATAAGGTTCGCCCATATTGATAGTATATTGAACTTTTGCTTTTAGACTATCTTTGCTACTAGGCTCTACTTTATAACTTGCACTACCGTTAAAATAACCATAATCATTTAATAAGTTAGAGGCTATTTTTGTTCTTATCTCAGGGTTTACAGTAGATATTAAAACAGGATTTGCTGCAAAAGTATTAAAAATCCATTTACCAAATCCTTTGTTATATTTTTGAAATCCAGAATAAAACCATAATCCTAAAGGAAAAGGAAAACGATGCTGAACACTACCTAAAAACGAGTTATTTGGTTTTCTATTTATTGCACCCTCTATTTCTTCTATCGCTATTTCGCCCACAGGGGTTTGCGATGGATTATGTATGATTGTTTTTCGCTGACCTGTATATAAGACTTCGCCATTAGGTAAATGCTTTGTAGTAGAGCATCCTGTAATCAGCCCAATTAAAATATAAAACAGTATCAAAAAAGGCTTATGGTTAGGATTCTTTTTTATTTGCATATCAAAGTTTATCTTCATGACTTTCTTTCTTTTTCCTCTTGAAAATAAAAAGTTCACTTAAACGGTCCACTTTTCGTCTCAAAATTAATCCCACACCTGTTTCTATAACCTCTCCTTCCAAAATATTATCGTAATTTTTATTATGGAATAATCGCACATAACGAGTACCTGTATTATCTAACCGATACTCTACCGAAATATTATCAATAAACGATTCCATATCATTAGTCACATTCTCACCTGTAGACACTTTACCCCCAATTACTATTTGAACTCTATTATTAAAAAAGCGTTGAGAATAACTAAAACTATAATCTGTATGTCTGCCTCCTGTAGAGGTTTCATCGTATTCATCTACACCTACACTAAAACTGACATTATCCATTTTTCCAGCAATTGCATTTATCTGACTTTGCAACACACTGTTTAGTGCCGTTCCCATATCTAGACCACTACCTGTTGAACCCCCATCCGATGCCATAAAACGACCCGTAGCCATCATCACAACAGCCTGCTTTATTCGCTCGTCTTCGCTCATTGCTAATAATTGTTTTTGCACCTCACTATCTTCTGGAGCTTCTATATCAAACTTTAAGTCTAAGTTATTTACTCTATTTTTAATCAGAACAGATAAATCAAAATTCACCCTGCGAGATTGATTGTTTTCATCAGCAACAGCAGCTCGCAAACGCTCCGTGGCCTTGATATCTAACTTAGGATTAGTTACATCTCCTGTCCACTCCACATAACTACCTTCTGTTATATTAAAATCTTTGAGCGGAATAACAGGCAAAGAGTAACGAATTAATCCACCAGTTAAAGTGTATCTTCCAGATAAAGCTAAATCTCCTTGTGGAGTATATTGAAGTATCAAATTACCTCCACCTTCTAGACTTACGCGACTACTTCTATCCTCGCTTAAGTCTACTTTTAATCGAACGGCAGGATCAATATTTACAGACAATAATAAATCCATTCCTCCCAACGTCCGGAACACAGAATCTTCTTGCTCTACATGAAGAGTATCACTAAATGATGTAAAAGTAACTAAATCACCTAGACGATCTTGAACAGTCAAAGGAGAATCTTTTAAGACATAACTAACATCCGTTTTTCCATTTAAGCTCATCCCTCCGCGAAGAACCAAGGCATCCAAAGGTCCTTTTACAGTAGTATTTACATCCACAATTACTTTACCATAAGCTAAACTTTCTTTAGTACGTTTAGCATCTAACAAGACATAATCATTTGCTTTTAAGTGGACATCCAATTTAGGACTGGATACATCTACAAAATCTAAGTTTCCGTCAATAGTAAATGGATTCTTTTCTGTAGTATAGATTGAAAATTTGTCAAACTTCAATTGATTGTTGGTAACCGCTAAAGGCCTATTATCAAAATGAAGTTGAACTCCCCATTGATCTGAGAAGACAGAAACACTATCCAAAATTACATTACCATTCACCTTAGGCTCATTAATATTACCAGTGACAAACAATTCACCATCTATATCCCCTTGAAAAGTCAATAGCCCATCAGGAACAAATGCATTCAACATTAACATTGGAAAATGTTGAAATTGTGTTCTAAAGTCTAATGTTTCATTGCTACCAACCAAGTTCAACCGTCCATCAGCTATTAATACCTCTTCCTCATCATGATGTAAATAACTGTCTAAATAATGATTTCCTACTTCATCGGGCATCCACGTTAATCCCCAAGCTAAATCACCCACTCGTTTATTCTCATAATTAAGCTCGTCAATAGCTACTTCTGCAGAAATAAGAGTCGAATTATCCACTTCAAATGTATGCGCTTCTATAGAGAACAAACCCGATATTTGGGGTAAAAAGGGTACAACTCGTGCAATTTCGGCTAATTCTATGTGTTGAACTTCAAAATTCAAACTCTGTTGTTGTGTACTATCTACAACTACTGAATGCAATTGAAAACCTATACCCTCTTTATCATATAAATCAATCATAGAGGACAACTTCCAATTGGGATGTATATATGCCGTATTGTTAGTATAATTAAAATTCTTAAATGCTATAACAGGGTTTTCTGGAATCAAATGAAAATTAAAGCCCGAGTCTAATGGAGCAATATGAATACCAAAATCCAATCCTCTTTCTCCCGATGCATTCTCATAGTATAACTTAGCTTCATTTTTTTTCTCGCCTATTTCACCGAGCAAATAAGACTGAAATCCTGGCTTAGTTTTTTTATTTATTAATCCAGTCTTAAACTTAATCCTATCTTCTATCTGATTAACAGATAATATAAATGAGTCTATTTTATTAGCGTTAATAGCTATTTGCTCAATCCCCCCAACTCCTTGTATTCCTGTTAGTGTATCTAATGAAAACTCGAAATTAATATCTTTATAATAGATTTTCTTTGTTTGTAGAAAATCCGCAATAGAGTTATTCGTTTTAGATTTTATTTTCAAATTAGCAAGAGGATAAAATGCTCTTAATCTATCTGGGTTAATTCTATAATTATCAGCTAATTGATCACTTAATTCATCTGTAAACAAACTAAGCTG
>JAAYSY010000105.1 GCA_012518235.1 Bacteroidales bacterium | reverse complement strand
TTTAATTATGTTTAAGTGGTGAAAATCCCTATAGTTACTATTTTTATACTGTGTTCTTTTTTAATTGCAAGTCTTTAGTTTATAGGCTTATAGTGTTGATATGTAGGAGATTAACGAATATAAAAACGAACTTATTTTAGGAAAGACTAAATAGAATGCTTATCTTTGTTATAACTGCAATGGTGTGAATGTGAGTCATTCTAACTCTACATTCATTAAATTTACAACTACATATTATACCAAATATATATTAATATAAAATTAAAATGTCTACGTTAAGGAAAAAGCAAGATGGGCCTGCTTATCCCGAAGACAAAATTAAGCAAAAAAACAATGATACTGTGCAATTAACTAACGAAGCAAAAAAGAAAGAGAGTAAAGCAATGAAGAAACCTAGTTTTCCACCTCAGTCTGATCAATTGTATAGTGTGAATCACCGATTATCTATATTGATTGGTAATTCATATGAAACTAAAAGAATAGACGAGTGGTTAACGGATGACCCACTAAGTTTAGCTAAAGTGCGTCATAAGCACAAATTTGAATTAGAACCACATCTTAATCGTCTTTTATTTGAGCGTTTAAGAAGGATACCTAATGAAAAGAAGCAATTTTTAGGATTAGAGTTGAATATCAATTTTCCTGGATATAGCGATCCTATTCCTGCTAGTGTTCCTTACAATAGATATCCCGTTAAGTTTTATAAATGGTGGATCGACAATCAAGATGAGATAACACTTAGTTTCAAAGAACGCTTAACACTTATTAATGAAGTTAATATGCTAGATAGTACAGTTCTATTACCCAAACATCAAGCATTGATGGGTGGATAGTTCTAACTAAAAACGAATAATTGAATGGGCTTAGTCTATTAATAGACTAAGCCCATTTTTTATTTGTATAACTCAAAAAAGTATTCTACTTTAGAATTATTATTAATAGTACATAATAAATATCGATGAGAATGTACAGTGAAAAAGAAATTGAAGAACGATTGAGTGAACGAAATATAAGACCTACTGCTATCCGTATTTTAGTATTAAGGAAAATGCTAGAGATGAATCAAGATGAAGCTTTTAGTTTGCTGGATTTGGAAAATAGGCTAGATACTATTGATAAATCTACTTTGTTTCGTACGTTGACACTATTTCATGATAACTTATTGGTTCATAGCATAGATGATGGGTCGGGATCAATAAAATACTCTCTTTGTAAGCGAGGTTGTGAGTGTTTTGGTGAAGCCTCGCATGTTCATTTTTCGTGTACGTTATGTCATCGTACTTTTTGTTTTGAAAAAATTGCTATTCCTAGAATAGATTTACCTGTTGGCTTCTCATACGAAAGTGCTAATTTTGTATTTAAAGGGGTTTGTAGCGTGTGTTCTCGATCCCAAAAATAACTATGCAACTAGGTTGCATCAACTTTAGCGTATCTTTGGCATAGAATTAGAAATTAAAAACAAATCTATGTCAAAATATACAGATAATCATATAGCTAATGATACTATAGTTGGTTCTAAATTGAATAATGAAGCAAGCAAAGTTAGTTGTGATAGTTGTTCACACGATCATAGTCATTCTATAGATTCAATTAATAGAAAAGATTTAACACCTATTATTGTAAGTACTACTTTTTTTCTTGTGGGTTTACTATTGCAATATACCTCACTAGGAAACAATGTATCCTCTTCTATTTATCCTATACTTTATGGTATTGCATATATTCCAGTAGCTTATTCGGTAATAAAACAAGCCTTAAATGAACTCATATTCAATAAAGATTTTTTTAATGAGTTCTCTTTAATGAGTATTGCAACCTTAGGAGCTTTTGCTATTGGAGAGTATCCAGAAGCTGTAGCTGTTATGTTATTATACTCCATTGGTGAGCTATTTCAATCTTTAGCAGTGGGTAAAGCGACAAAAAATATTGAGTCACTCTTAGATGTACAAGTAGAAGAAGCAAGAGTAGTAACTCAAAATGGCGTACTAACTAAACCCTCTGAAGAAGTTAAGATTGGAGATACTATTCAAGTTAGAGTAGGGGATAAGGTTCCTGTAGATGGTATATTGCTCTCGGAACGTGCAAGTTTTAACACAATTGCCTTAACGGGCGAAAGTGTTCCTCAAACGGTGCGTAGGGGAGAATCCATATTAGCAGGTATGATTAATTTAGATAGCGTAATTGAGTTTGAAAGCACCAAAATTTATCAAGATAGTGCTTTATCTAAAATATTAGATCTAGTTCAAGAAGCTAGTGAACGGAAGGCTAAAACTGAATTGTTAATCCGAAAGTTTGCAAGATGGTACACACCTATTGTTTTTGGATTAGCCTTATTATTGACTTTTGCTCCTGCACTGTTTGTTTCAGATTATCTATTTACAGATTGGTTATATAGAGCTTTGGTGTTTTTAGTTATCTCTTGTCCTTGTGCTATCGTTATATCTATACCACTTAGCTATTTTGGAGGCATTGGAGCTGCTTCTCGTCAAGGAATTCTATTTAAAGGAGCTAACTTTTTAGATTTAATGGCAAAGGTTAACACAGTAGTCTTAGATAAAACAGGAACAGTAACCGAAGGGGTTTTTGAAGTCCAAAAAGTGTATTCTACTAAAGAGAATGAAGCCCTATTATTAGATCTAATAGCTAGTGTAGAGAGCTTTTCAGCACATCCTATTGCGAAGGCTATAACCTCTTTTCATACTCCTAAATCTTCTATGCTTGAAGACATAGTGAACGTAGAAGAAATAGCAGGATATGGAATAAAGTGTGAGCTAAATAGTGAGGTTGTATTAGTAGGTAACCATAAACTATTAGATGAATATAACATAGTGTATGATAAAGAAGTCCTTGAATTTATTGGTACGCAAGTTTTAGTGAGTAAAGGTAAGACTTTTTTAGGAACCCTGCTCATAGCAGATAAGATAAAAGAAGATGCAGCTGAGAGCATTTCTACACTACATAACGAAGGGGTATCTACCCTTGTTATGCTTAGCGGAGATAACAAAGAAATAACGGCAGAAGTTGGCAGTAAAATAGGTGTAGATCAAGCGATAGGTGGTTTATTACCCGAAGATAAAGTTACTTATGTGGAACAGTTGATGCAAAATAAAGAAAATGTAGTTTGTTTTGTTGGAGACGGAATAAACGATGCTCCTGCACTAGCATTAAGCCATGTAGGAGTAGCTATGGGAGCTATGGGTGCTGATGCTGCTATTGAAGTGGCTGATGTTGTGATACAGACAGACCAGCCTTCAAAAATAGGAAAGGCGATAAGTATAGCAAAAGCTACTCGAAGTATTGTTTTCCAGAATATAGCGTTAGCATTTGGGATTAAACTTTTTGTTTTAAGTTTAGGTGCTTTAGGTGTTGCTACAATGTGGGAAGCAGTTATAGCAGATGTAGGGGTTACTATTTTAGTTGTTCTAAATGCTATTAGAATATTATACAAAAAGTTTTAATAGAGTCCAATAGAAAAGAGATAGCATAAATAAAGACTAATTAAGGTGATAACAAAAAGGCTCTTTTCATCATAAAGTAGATGAAAAGAGCCTTTTTTAACTCAACTAATAATTATTTATTTTTCGTAGTTGGCTAAAAAATCAACCAAAGTACGAATACCTGTTCCTGTACCTCCTATACCTTTATAATTTTGAGGAGATTCCATAAAGGCAGGACCAGCAATATCAATATGAACATAAGGATGTTTAGCAAAGTGTTCTAAGAACTTTCCTGCAGTAATAGTTCCAGCATTACGACCACCCACATTTTTCATATCTGCTACAGTTGACTTTAATTGTTCTTTAAAGTCATCCCAAAATGGCAGTTGTACTAAACGTTCATGCACTTTAGCACCCGATTTAACTAACTGATCAATAACTTTTTGATCTGCATTACCCATTACACAAGCTGCCTTATCACCAGCAACAATTAAAGCAGCTCCAGTTAATGTAGCGGCATCAATAATGAGTTCTGGTTGATATTGATTAGCATACGAAATAGCATCGGCTAATATCATACGTCCTTCCGCATCGGTATTTAATACCTCAACAGTTGTACCATCGTGCATTTTAATAATATCTCCTGGAGTATATGCTTTTTGTCCTGGACGATTATCTGTAGCAGGAACCAAAGCAATAACATGTACGTTTAGTTTATTTAGTGCTGTTGCATATAATGTACCCATCATACATGCAGCTCCACCCATATCACTTTTCATACTATCCATAGAGCCTAAAGTAGGCTTAAGGCTTAATCCACCTGTATCGAAAACAATACCTTTACCTACTAAAACAATAGGTTTTTCATTAATAGGATTCTTAGGTTTATACTCCATAATAGTAAACGTAGGGGGATCAATTGACCCTTTATTTACGGCTAGTAAACCGCCCATACCCAATTTCTCTATTTCATCTTTATGTAGTACTTTAACATTAAATCCAGCTTCTTTGCCTAATTTTTCTGCCTGTTTAGATAACTCATCAGCAGTTAAATAGCATACAGGTTCGTTTACCATGTTACGAGCCCAGTACACAGCTTTCAACGTATTATTTAATTTATCAATTGAATCAAGACTGACCTCTCCATAAAGACTAACCTCGGCTAAAGCATATTCTTTTTCTTCTTTATCTTTAAAGTATTTAAGGAACTGATAGTTCGCTAACATAAATCCTTCTGCCAAGGCAAGGGTAGAGTCGTTATTACCAACAATGGTTAGTTTATTTTCTTTTTTATCGAGTTGTTTCCTTATTTCATATCCAGCAAGTCTCATTTCCTCTAAATCTTCTTTCTCTTTTACGAAAAAAATAGATTGACTTTCAGATTTAATGAAATCTAACTCCTTTTTTGATTCTTTGAAAGATGAAATAAATGTTTCATAATGGGTAGATGAAGCATCAAACGCTCCATTAATCGGCAAAATATAAATTAAGTTTGATTGCTTATCAATACTATTTACTTTTTTAATCATAAATCTATACTGTGTTTTTATTATTAATTAATCGTATCCTTAGTTTATATAACAAGGAGTACGATTGAATGTTTAAAATAAAAGGATGTTTATATTAAATTTGTACTAGTTGCATGATTTAGATAATTGAATATAAGTCTTTTACTGGGTTTAATTTAGAGTGAATTAGTAATATAAAATCCGTTATAACACTTGGGAGTGATAAATGAATAGTGAGAATATGCGCCAGAGTTGGATATTTTAAGAATTATATTGTATTATATCGTATACACTCCTCTTTTTTG
>JAAYSY010000021.1 GCA_012518235.1 Bacteroidales bacterium | reverse complement strand
TAGGAAGGAACATGGACAATATATCCTTATAATCGATTGCTTTCTTTTTCATGGATCAAAAGTAATATTTTATAAGGGAAGTAGAAATGGACTAATTGTTAAATCCCCAACTTTACGGACTGACCCCCAAAATCTACATAGGTATACTTGTTCTTTTTATTATAGGGGCTGAGGCTTATTTTATCTTTTTTCAGAAAACTAATGAAGATATTGCTGGAGGAGTTGTGTTAGGTGTGGGAATGCTTATTGTATGTCTTATTACTGCATTTTTCACGAATAGTTTAGAAAAGAGAATCAGAAGAAAACTAATGGGTTGAAATTTTATCATAGGGTTTACGTAAGAATATAAATAAAAAACGAGACATTTTAATCCAGATTAAAATGTCTCGTTTTGTGGGTGTTGACGGATTCGAACCGCCGACCCTCTGCTTGTAAGGCAGATGCTCTGAACCAGCTGAGCTAAACACCCCTTGTTTTTATTAACGTTGCAAAGGTAAAGTAAATTTTGATATACTCAAATAAATAATGAGTTTTTTTATTCTGCGACCCACTTTAATAGGGGTGTTTTTTGAATAAGAGGTTATAAATGGGGTTTTTTATGTACTCTAAGAGTTTACTATTTGATTTCTGTTTGATGTAATAAATTTCAAACTCTTATAGATTTATCATTTTTAGGGATTTATGTTTATTTTTGAAAAGATTGGCTTGTTGGTAAATTTTCAAGACAATTGGATTTTGTACTTAGATTTGTTGTTGTTTTAATATTGGACTGTTTTAAGCTGTAGAAGGAGCTGTTTATTATGACCTAGTTTTGTTGATGTTATGACTAGGTCATCTCTGTTGTTTGACTAAGACCTTTCCATCGTAGAACCCAAACCGAATATTTTTTATTTCCTTTTTTGGTTTTATAGTTATAATTATTTAATTTTATTTTACAAAAGAGTGTTGTTTTTTGTAGTTGCCTTGAATCATGTAAATATAGTTTGTTTGTTATTATAATAATTACTCTATATTGAGAAACATTCTTTCTCTTCCATTTTGTGCTACTCTTTGGCATAGCATAGAGTTATCTTTGTATATATGTTTAATTTATAATACCAGTTTTTATGAAAAAAATAGAAAATGTAGGTTCCTATAAAATGTATTATTCCCGCTCTAATTTTTGGAGAAAAATAGCTAATGTTTTTAAAAAAGCAGGAGAAAAAGTTATTTATATTGCTTTGCTGTTATATTATGTTTTAAGTGATCCAGATGTATCAAAAGCAGATAAAGCAAAAATATATGGGGCATTAGGTTACTTTATACTTCCTCTTGATTTGATACCAGATGTTATTCCCGTTATAGGATATACTGATGATCTTGTGGCTTTAGTCTGGGCTTTAAGAACTGTGTATAGTAACATTACACCAGAAATAGAATGTAAAGCTAAACAAAAACTATTTGAGTGGTTTGATAGGGTTGATAGTGAAGGATTAGATCGATTTATTAGAAACTCAATACTAAAATAATTTTTGTGTATTGTTAGTTCTATAGCGAAGGATCATGATTTGTTTTATAAGTATGTTTGGTTAGTTGTGATTTAAGCAATACTTCTATTTCATGGTAGTGAAATTAAAGTATTGCAGCTATTTGGTTGAGAGGTGAAGTGAAAAGTATAATAGAATTAGGATACTATCTGTTTTTAGCTTATTCTGTTTTACTCATAAAACACTACTTTATTATAGATCTCCTATTTTTCTAATAAACTCTAAAGCTAACAAACAGCCAGGTGCTACCACATTACCGTGATTAAAGCCTTTAATCTCGTATAAAGAGACTTGTGCACCTAAGGATTTAAGTATAGCTTCTAAATGTGCATTTTCTTCGTAGCGAGCTGTCATTTCTAGTTTTCTATCTCCTGTAATTAATACCATAGGGGGGACATCTTTTCTAGCTTGATTAAGAGGTGCGTATTGGTCGATGATGGGTATTTCGGTAGGAATATTTCTTTCTTTACGTATCGTATAATGTGTGTTGGTCTGTCCTGCTATGGGAATGGCACCTTTAATGGTGTTTGCATTGATATTGTGCTTTGCTAAATAGTTAGCATCTAATGTAACCATAAGAGTTAGATATCCTCCAGCTGAGTGTCCAGATAGATATATTTTATGAGTGTTCCCGCCATATTTTTGGATATGTCTGAAAGTCCAGGCAACAGCTTCTGCCGCATCCTCAATGTAGGCGGGGTGAGTTGCTTTTGGACTTAGCCTATAGTTAACAGAAACGACAGCAATACCTTGTTCTTGAAGTTCTTTTGGAATGTCTTTTTCACCTCCTTCTAATCCTCCTCCATGAAACCATATGATTGTTGGGAAATCTTTTTTATCTGTTGGGTAGTATATATCTAATTTACAACGCTCCTTTCGGTAAGAGTTTGTTTCTGTTGGTTCTATGTAAGATATGTCCTTATCCAATTTATACTGCTGTGCATAACTTGAAAAGAAAAAAGATATAAATATAATAAGTAAGGTGAGTCGTTTTTTCATGGTTGTCCATTTATTCATAACCTAGGGTTAATTATAGTAATATTCAAAGCTAAAAAAAGAGCTATAAAAGGAAAACCTTTTTAGCTCTTTTTTATGAAATAACTTATTCTGCTAAATGGTTAACAGTTGTTTGTTTACTTATCTTCCTTTTCAGGACGAGGCAATAAAACTTTTCTAGAAAGTTTAAATTTACCTGTTCTAGCGTCAACATCCATAAGTTTTACATTAATCTTATCTCCCTCATGAATCCCAGC
>JAAYSY010000003.1 GCA_012518235.1 Bacteroidales bacterium | reverse complement strand
TAGAGTTTTATTTACAACAACCTGCACCTACAACTATTTTAGTGTTTTGTCATAAGCACGGTAGAATAGATAAACGTCTTAAAGTCGCAAATTTAATTCGTAAGCATGGGGTTTTATTTGAATCGAAAGAGGTTAGGGATTATGAGTTGCCTAAGTTTATTACAGATTATGTAAAACAAAAAGGAGCTCAAATTCAACCTAAAGCATCATCAATGATGGCTGACTTTGTAGGAGCTGACTTAAATAGAATGACGGGGGAGTTGGATAAGTTATTAATTGCTTGTCTAGGAAAAGATAACTTAATAACACCCGACTTAGTGGAGCAAAATATTGGTATAAGTAAGCAGTACAACAATTTTGAATTACAAAATGCCATTATTGAAGGAGATGTTTATAAAGCGAATCAGATTGTAAAATACTTTGAGGCTAACCCTAAAAATAATCCGCTACAAGTAACCTTGGCCATTTTATTTAATTACTTCTCTCGCTTGATGTTGGCCTATTATGCTCCATCTAAAACAGAACGAGGTTTGGTAGATATGTTGAGCTTAAAGTATTCTTGGCAAGCAAAAGACTATCAGCGAGGTATGAAACGTTTCTCTGGAGTAAAAACAATGAATATTATTGGTGATATTCGTTATGCAGATGCAATGAGTAAAGGGGTGGATAATGCGTCGGCTACCGATGGAGAAATACTGAAAGAGTTAATATTTAAGATTATGCATTAGTTGTATATATGCACTCAATGTTGTTACAGGATGTAGCTTAGTCACGATGTTGATATAAGTTAAGTCTAAAAAGAAGAAAGCCATTTAGAATTTTATTGATTCCAAATGGCTTTTAACAAATAATACTAATAAACTTATTCTATCCCGTCGTTAATATACACTAGGCGTTTTAACGTCTCTGAGAATTTTCTCAGAAGAAACCTTATCAAAAAGTATTTCTACTGTTTTGCTTCCTTCATTAATGGATTTGTATTTAATACGTATTCCTTTTTTAGTTTTCATCTCATCAGCTATTTCTCTTAGACGGAAAGTAACATATCCAAATGCAATATCGTTACCATAATCTCCATTATCATTGTGTCTGAATTCAAGATTAATAAATTCTCCGTCAGGTGTTTGATCTACTCCTTCTTCTGGAATAACCATGTTTAACATATGTCTGATGCTAGAGTAAGGATCGTATCTGTATTGAAAGCTAATGTGTAGAAATTCATCGTTTAAACTGATTTTGCTGTCTACAATGTTTATTGCGGCATTTCCTATACTATCTTCTGTCGCTTCTGTGAGTGGAATGATATCTTTAGTTAAGATATTTACTAAAGCATAAATTTTAGCATTTAAATCATATCCCGGTTCATCTTCTTTTAGTAAATCGTAGTACACATAAACACTTTGTCCATCTTCTATATCTCTAAGATTTAGATTACTTACTTCACCTGGGTACATTTTTTGGATTTGATTATCTTCTTCAAACTCAATATAGAAGTGATTATTCTCTAATGCTCGATAAGTCCCAATGGCTACCCAGTAGTTGTCGTTATCAGTAGAACAGGATGAGAACCCTGCAATTAAAGCAAAAAGTAATGCAACGGTAAATAAGTTTTTTATATTTTTCATACCTAAAAATGTTTTGATTGTTAGAATAAACTTTAATTTTGTCTTTATCTATTTATTTCTTCTACTTGGTAAATGCATAGAACTGCTATGTATTGCTTGGTGTAGTGTTAAAAATCCCTAATAACAAAAAAAGTAACTTATGTGATGCAGTATTTCACATAAGTGGTTATTTATTAAGTAAATGCGCATTAGATAGAATGGAAGAACTGGAGCTATCACAAAGGTGTAAGCAGGGAGACAATACTGCTCGCAAGGAGCTTTATGAGCGTTATGCGGGTAGGTTATTGGCAATCTGTATCCGATATGTACGAGAGCGAGCTACAGCTGAAGATTTGCTGCATGATGGTTTCATAAAAATATTTGAAGCTATGGATCAGTTTACTTGGCGTGGAAAAGGTTCTTTAAGAGCATGGATGTCTAGAATAATGGTAAACACAGCATTGCAATACTTGCGCACAACACAACGTAAGGACCAAATGGTGTTAGTGGAAGAGCTACCTGAAAAAGAAGTGGAGGTAGATCAAATAGAAACAATTCCAAAACAAACCCTTTTGAAGTTTATTGCTGAGTTACCCGATGGATATAGAACGGTATTTAACCTTTTTGTGTTGGAGGATAAATCGCACAAAGAGATTGCTGAGTTATTAGGTATAAACGAAAAATCGTCGGCTTCTCAATTATATAGAGCTCGCTGCACATTGGCTGAACGAGTAAATGAATGGTTAGCAGAAAATAGTTGAGGGGATTTAAGATAAATAAAAAAAGAGAGCATGAAAAATGAGGAGAAAGACTTATGGCTAAAAGCCTTAAAAGAGCAGTTGGAAGACCACTCTGAGCCGATTCCTATAGGAGGATGGGAGCGATTAGAGCAGAGTCTGAACACACCCACTCCGAAAAAGATTATCCCCTGGAAACGATGGGCTTATGTGGGTGCAGCGGCTTCTATTGTGTTATTATTGGGATTCGGTAGTTTATTTATGATGGATTCCTTAAATGAATCTATTATTGATGATTATGCGCATCAGTTTCCATCAGACCCCGAACCTGATTCTTTACCTTCTCTTTCAAGTCCTTCTGAATCAATCCCTGTTATTTCTTCAGTTGTAGATGAAAAATCATTAGCTCAGGCAGTTAATGGTGAAGCTGTGAAAGAAAAGAGAGATGGGATACAGAATCAATCTCAATTGATTTCAGATCGGTCAACAAAAGGTGCATCACTTGATCTTGCTACTGATTCAACAGATGATGTTGTGAATGAGGTGAATGATTTGTCTTTGGCTATAGGTGCAGTAAAAGACCCGTGGATTGAGGAGAATTTTACAGAAGAGCTTGAAACAAATAAATTGGAAGAGTCTTCTGAGCAGATAAGTGAAACCTCAAGTTCGTCGGATGCATCAGAAAAAAAGGAGCGAAAAACAACCCGCTCTAGTTCGGATAAATTGCAAATTCCTAGCTCATCGACTAAAGAGGTACACACCAATAAAAGGTGGGGAATGGGTGTTGCGGCAGGTTCTGCTGGTTTAATGGCGAAAAATAGCAGCACGGGTTCATCCAATATGATGCAACAAATGTCTACTATTTTAAGTGAAGAGCAAATGCGTCAATTAAATAATGGGGCAATAGCATTGCCATCTAAAGATAATCTAGTTGTAGTTAATGGTGTACCTTATCGATTAACAGCAGATGAAGTGGTGGAGTATAACCACAAGCAACCCATCAGTGTCGGTTTTTCTTTTAGAAAATATTTTAATGATAAGCTTTCATTATCTACGGGGTTAATGTACACGTATCTTTCTTCAGATATGAAGGTTTTATCAGATAAAAGTAAAATCGCTCAAAAATTTCACTACTTAGGTATTCCTGTTAAGCTAAATTGCGATTTTGCTAGTTATAAAAGTTTTCGCTTTTATGCCTCGGCAGGAGGAAGTATAGAACGTGCTATTTATGGAAAACAGGGTAATAAGAAGGTTACAAATAATAAGTTTCAATTTGCTGTAACTGGTGGATTGGGTGCCCAAGTAAACATTACACGTAATGTGGGTTTTTATGTTGAGCCTGGGGTAGCTTATTATTTTGATGATGGTTCGGCTTTTGAAACGATACGTTCTGATAGACCTTTTAACTTTGATATAAATGCAGGACTTCGTTTGACTTATTAAGATTAGGTCATAAAATAGATAGACTCTTAATGCAATTAATTTATAAAAGAGGTTATTCTTAAAATCACATAAAGGTTAGTGGTTTTAGATATAGCCTCTCTTTTTTATGTGATTATTTTAAGCCGAATTTTTGTACTTCTACTAAAGAATATGG
>JAAYSY010000002.1 GCA_012518235.1 Bacteroidales bacterium | reverse complement strand
TTTCAGGAATAAATAACTTTTTGAAAGCAGTTAAAGAGGAGGGACACGAGTTACATAGTTTTATGATGCTAAGAAATGGTAAAGTTGTGGCTGAACAGTGGTTTGGAGATAATACACCATTAACGCCACATGCTATGTATTCTGTAAGTAAAACATTTACTGCGATGGCGTTGGGATTTGCTGTGGCAGAAGAGAGACTAAATGTTACTGATAAAGTAGTTCAGTTTTTTCCAGATAAGTTGCCTAAAAACCCTTCAGAATACCTTCAGACTTTATGTGTTAAAGACTTATTGACAATGTCTGTAGGTCATAATGTACAAGAGGCTAGTGATAAGACAAACAATAATTCAGATTGGGTTCAAGCTTTACTCAGTGTTCCCATAGAAACACAACCTGGTTTAGAGTTTGATTATAATAGTATGGCCACTTATTTAGTGTCGGCTATTATTCAACGGGTTACAGGAGAGAAATTATTAGATTATCTTACGCCTCGCTTATTTAGACCTTTAGGAATAACCAACGCTACTTGGGATGAGTGTCCGCAGGGTATTGCTATAGGTGGCTATGGCCTGAGCGTTAAAACGGAAGATATGGCTAAACTTGGTCAGCTTATTCTTCAAAAAGGAAAGTGGAATGATAAACAGTTACTTCCAGAATCTTGGATTGATGAGATGACAACAATTCATATAGCTTCTGCACCCGCAGGATACAAGAGAAAAGATGTTCCTATAAACCCTGATGATAGTGATTGGTTGCAAGGCTACGGATATCAAATGTGGAGATGTAGACATAACGGAGTACGGGCTGATGGTGCTTATGGTCAATTTATTATCATTTTACCCGATAAAAATGCAGTGGTTGCTATAACAGCTAATATATCCGATATGCAAAATGAAATAAACTTGGTTTGGGATCACATTCTTCCTGCTCTGAAATAAAAAGAGTAGTAAGTAGCATTGTAGAATAAATAAAATAGATCTATACTAATTGGACGTGTATTGTTGCTGTTGACTTTTCCTAAAAAGATAGACAGTTTTCATTAATCATATCAAGTTATGAAATCAAAGAAAATGAATAGATATACAGATAGCGCAATATAATCTATTCTGCATATTTATTTTGAAATAAACTGAAGTCATACACCCCAATCATCGTTTTAGAAAGTATAAAAAGCAAATTAGGGTATTCAATTGAATAGAGTAAATCAGTTGTGTGGTTGATATACCCCAAGTCCGATTATGACTATATATTCAGATTATATATAAATAGTATGTCTACTTAGTTAGTTATTTAACAAGAAAACTGTCTACCTATATCAGTATAAGACAAAAGATCTAGGGCATCTCCTACGGATGCCCTAGTCAAATGAGGTATATGACTAGGACATGTGGGTAAGATGCCCTAGTCATATTAAACACCTTGTTATGTGAGCTCATAATTACTATGGATTATAGATACTCTTTAGGTTGTATATCTCCGTTTAAAACAGCAATAGCATTAAGAGCAAGTGCTTCCATTTCATCTTCACCAGGATATACATAAACTTCAGATAAGAAATCAATTCTTTCTTTTAAGCTCTGTATAATATAATCAGAATAAGCAATGCCTCCAGTTAGTAATATGGCATCTATTTCTCCTTTGAGGACGGTTGCTAATGCACCAATAGACTTGGCTATATTGTAAATCATAGCATCTAAGACTAGTTTAGCTTTCTGATCTCCACCTTCTATCCGTTCTAAAACATCTTTTATATCTGTTGTTCCAAGATGCCCCATAATTCCAGCCTTGCCCACAATACGTTGTTTAAGTTCCAATTGAGTTAGTTTACCACTAAAACATAAGTCAACCAAGGCTCCTGCAGGAAGAGTTCCAGCCCGCTCTGGAGAAAAAGGCCCTTCACCATCTAATGCATTATTTACATCAATTATTTTCCCTTTTTTGTGAACTCCAATAGATATTCCTCCCCCCAGGTGAGCTACAATTAAGTTGAGCTTATCATAATCTAAATTCTTTTCTTTAGCATATCTTCTTGAAACGGCTCGTTGATTAAGTGTATGTGCAATTACTATTTTGGGAAGTAACGGAGAACCTGTTATACGAGCAATATCTTCTAGTTCATCTACCGTTCCAGGATCTGCAATAAAAGTAGGACATTTAGGCGATTGTTTTTTTGCTATCTCATCTGCAATTAGGCAGCCTAAATTACAAGCATGATGACGCATAGGTGATAATACATCTTTTTTCATCTTTTCATTAACTAGATAAACTCCACCTAATATTGGTTTTATAATTCCTCCTCTTGCCACTATAGCATCAAAGTTGAAAGCTATATTGTTGGATTTTAGTTCGTTACAGACCATTTCTTTTCTAAAGTCAAATTGGTCTATAACTTGTTTATATTTAGCTAATTCATGGGGAGAATGAGTAATTGTTGTGCTAAATAAAGCAATCTCCTCGTTATATACAGCAACTTTTGTTGATGTGGAGCCAGGATTGATCACAAGAATTTTCATTATGCTATTGTTTTATTTTTATCAGCTATAAGGCAAGCCATTGCAATACTATAATATTTTGATAATCCTGTGTCACTACGTGAGGGTAGAACAACAGGACAACAAGTACCTTGCAATACACCTGCCATTTTAGCGTTAGCAAAGAGTGATACAGATTTATAGAAGGTGTTCCCCGATTCTATATTAGGGAAAATCAAGACATCTGCTTGTCCATTTATAGGAGTTGAAATGCCTTTTATTTCACCGCTCTCATATTCACAAGAGGTTTTAACATCTAATGGACCATCTATTATAACATCACCAAAAGCTCCTTCGTCTGCTTGTTCTACAATATTTACATAATCCATAGAGATAGGGAACTTAGGACTCACTTTCTCTGTGAAATGGATGAGTGATACTTTGGGCTTTTCTATACCAAATTGATGGCATACTGTTGTAGCGTACTCTATTATTTTTATTCTTTGTAGAAGATTAGGTCTAGGAATAACGGCAGCATCAGAGAAAAAAAGTAACTTTGGATAAGTCGGGATATCCATTACAGCTAAGTGAGATAACACTTTTCCCTGAGGAAGTAATCCGTCTTCTTTGTTAAGTATAATTCGAAGTAGATCATCAGTATTAATTAAACCTTTCATTAAGATATCTACTTTCCTTTTTTTTACTAGCTGTACACCCTTTTGTGCTGCTTCCTTATCATTTTCGTAATGAAGGATGGTTATATGCTTACAAAGTTCTTTTTTAAGTAGTTCAGGAGGCATTAAATTTTGATTACCTAAAAGTACAAAGTGAGAAACACCCTCGTTCAATGAACGTAAAATAGCGTATTTTGTATGTTCATCATAGGGACAAACTACGGCTATGGAATTATGACTCTCTCTTGATTGTAAATATTTAGTAAGCTCATCAAAACTTCTAATCGGTTTCATTTAGTTTAAATTATGTATTTTACACTAATGTAGTAAATTCGTTTGTATATAAACATACTTCGACACTAGCTTGTTTCTTTATTATAGTTCTTTTGCTTTGCTCTTATGAATATTTTATTTACATAATAAATAGATTAGTTTTGTATTTGAACAAGAGACTGTCATTATTAAATCTTTGATTATGAGTTCCCTTATATATCCTTCTTTTTTGAAACCTAATGATCGAGTAATAATGGTTTCTCCATCTAGTAGAATAGATAAGAAAATCATTGATAAGGCGAAAGATCGACTAGAATCTTGGGGCTTAAAGGTGTCTTATGCAAAACATGTTGATGGATCTTGCGATAATTATGCGGGAACTATAGAAGAAAGACGATCAGATTTTCAATCGGCTATGGATCATAAAAAAGCAAAGGCTATTTTTTGTACACGTGGTGGATACGGAGCAGTCCATTTTTTGTCTGATTTAGATTTCACTAAGTTTAAGAAATATCCTAAATGGTTACTCGGCTTTAGTGATATAACTGTGTTACACTTACTTTTTCAAAAAGAGGGTTTTGCTACCATACATAGTCCCATGGCTCGTCATTTAGCTTTAGAACCAGAAGATGAGGCTTCGTTGCTTTACTTAAGAGGGATGTTATTTAGTAAAATCCCCACTTACTTTTGTTCATCGCATCAGTTTAATAGAAAAGGAAAAGCGGTTGGTGTATTGAGAGGAGGAAACTTATCTGTTTTTAGTGCATTACAAGGAACACCTTATGCTTTGCCACCTAAAGGAACAATTCTTTTTATAGAAGATATAGGAGAGCATTTGCATGCAATAGAGCGATGTTTTTATAACCTTAAATATGCTGGCGTATTAGATCAATTAGAGGGGTTGATTGTAGGACAATTTACTGATTATGTAGAGGATAGATTGCTAAGTCGTCGAATTTATAGAGTGATTGCTGATGTATTAAAACCCTACTCTTTTCCTGTATGTTATAACTTTCCTATTGGTCATACCAAAGCTAATTATCCTGTTATTAGTGGGGCTAAAGTAAACTTTAATGTAGAACAAGGCAGAGTGACACTCTCTTTTGTTAGTTAATCAATATTTGAACTTTCTATTGCGTAGATTCTGCTACAAAAATTGTAATTTTGACTTTTGATTAGATAATGAAGATTATGAGAAAAGTTATATCCCTTTTTTCCTTACTAATTTTAGGAATTGTTGTTGGAGCTTGTGGAGGTTCTAAAAATAAAAGTAGTAAGGCGAATTTTGAAAATGAATTAGAACTTGTAAAAGCGCCTTTATTTAATGCAGATAGTGCATATCATTATGTTAATACACAAGTTTTGTTTGGACCCCGTGTACCTAATACAGAAGGTCATAAACTGTGTGGAGTTTACTTAGAAAATAAATTAAAAGAGTTTGGTGCTACTGTAACAACACAAGAAGTAGATTTAATAGCTTTTGATGGTACTGTTTTAGAAGCTAAGAATATAATTGGAGCGTATCAGCCTGAAAAAAAGAAGCGTGTAGTTCTTTTTGCACATTGGGATACACGTCCTTGGTCTGATAATGATGCAGATGAAAAGAACTACAATACGCCTGTGTTAGGAGCTAACGATGGAGCTAGTGGTGTAGGGGTTCTTTTAGAGATCGCTCGTTTAATTCAAAAAGAACAACCTAACTTGGGCGTTGATATTGTGTTTTTTGATGCTGAAGACTATGGTGCACCTCAGTTTTATAAAGGACCTCATGAAGAAGAATATTGGGGGTTAGGTTCTCAATATTGGTCTAGAAATCCACATATAACCGATTATAATGCTCGATTTGGTATACTGTTAGATATGGTTGGAGATAAAGACGCTCAGTTTTATTATGAAGGGTATTCTAATGAATTTGCTAAGAGTATTAATAAAAAGGTGTGGAAAAAAGCACACGAACTAGGTTTTCAACACTACTTTATAAAAGAGTTGGGAGGTTATATTACAGATGATCACTTATTTGTAAATAAAATAGCTCGGATTCCTACAATAGATATTATCCATAACAATATTCATCATACGGGGTTTGCTGAGAGTTGGCACACAGTTAATGATACAATGGATAATATTGATAAAAACACGTTACAAGCTGTTGGACAAACAGTTTTAGAAGTAATATTTAATGAAAAATAAAATGTCTATAAAAGAAAAACAAGAAGATATAATCAGTGAGTTTGAAATGTTTGACGACTGGATGGATCGTTATCAATTACTTATTGATCTTGGAAATAGTCAAGAGCCTTTAGATGAAAAGTACAAAACTGATCAGAACCTAATTGAAGGATGTCAAAGTAGGGTTTGGTTACAAGCTGATTTGGTAGATGGAAATGTGATATTTAAAGCTGAGAGTGATGCTATTATAGTAAAAGGTATTATAGCTCTTTTAATTGAAGTGTTATCTGGACATACTCCTGATGAAATTATAAATTCAGAATTATACTTTATTGATGAAATAGGCTTACATGAGCATTTATCTCCTACACGAAGTAATGGTTTATTATCTATGCTAAAACAAATGCGTCTTTATGCGTTGGTTTATAAAGCTAAGCAAGATCAGACAAACTCATAAGTCTAACGTAAGCTTGTGTCTTTTTCTTTTTTTATAAGAAAAGGAGAAGTAGTGAATTTATTTAGAAGTATTAGGCTGGTTACTAAGAGTAAAACAGATAGAATAACTAGCATCCAATAGAAAGAAGGAGTAAATAGATCTCTTAAAGTATCAGCATGAGCATATTGTTCGCCTAAAATAACCGATAGGCTGTTGTTTATGATATGAATAAAGAGTACTGGTAGAATGCTTTTTGTTTTATAGTATACCCAGGCTAATAATAAACCAAATAGAAATCCACCTACTGCTTGTACTGGATTCATATGTACAAGTCCAAAAATAGCTCCCGATATTACTATAGCTGTTTTAGCGTGGTATTTTTCTAGAAGAAATTGAGTTATAGCTCCTCTAAATACTAGTTCTTCAACTAATGGACCTATTAATGTTACTGCAATAATACCCCAAAAACTAGTGAGAATAACATCAAAAGTTTGCTTGTTTAAGTCGGGTAAGAAATCGAGATAATACATAAAGCAGTCCAATAGAAAAACAGAACTAAGGGTGGATAGGAGTAAAAGAACAAGATAAGGGATGGTAGGAGATGGAATAGACCATTCTTCTTTTGTTGCAGGTATTAATTTTCTCCAACGTAAGAATATTACCATAAAGAGCATACTTAATATTAGAGAGAGAATAATTTCCGCTAAGCTTAAATTTGCCACTATGACTCCTTTGTAAATAAATTGGTAGAGAGCGACTCCACCCTTGACAACAAAAGCAGCTAGAACTTGAAGTGCAAAATAAACTAATACAATAAAGATTGATTTCTTCATACTTTTTCTTTTTATTTTTTGCCAAAGTAGTGGCGTACGGTTGCTTCGTCTTTATGTAACTGTACAATAAGTTCATCCAAACTATCGAATAGAGTTTCTTCTCTTAAGTATTTCTTAAATACAATTTCTAACTCCATACCATAAATATCACTATTAAAGTCTAGTATATTAACTTCAATAGTTCTATTTTTTCCGTTTTTTAAAGTGGGTCTATAGCCTATGCTCAGCATAGCTTTATATGATTTGTTGTTAAGATTAACAACAACAGCATAGACACCATCCGATGGAATCAGCTTCTCTCCAAATAGAGGTTGAATGTTTGCTGTAGGAAACCCCAACTTTCTACCTATTTTATTACCATCAACAACTAGGCCCTTAATAGAGTAATCATAGCCAAGAAAGGTGTTTGCTAACTCAACCTTACCTTTTTTTAGTAGTGATCGGATAAAAGAAGAACTAACTTCTTCATTATTCAATAGTAAAGCTTTGGCTTCTAGAACATTTATATCTATTTGTTTACCATAGGAAACATAATCGTGGAAATTTTCTTCTCTATTATGCCCAAAACGATTATCATAGCCAATATACAAAGTATTTACATTAAGCTTATTTTTCAATAAACTTAGCATAAAGTCGTAAGCTGATAGTTTCGATAAATCGTCTGTAAAAGATAATACAACACAATAGTCTATCCCTTCTTTATCTAAAAGAGATAATTTATCTTTTAAAGGAGTAAGCTCCTTTATTTGTTTATCGTGAATAACTTTTGAAGGGTGATTGGAAAAGGTAATAACAAGAGAAGCTAACCTTTTTGCATTAGCTTCTTGTGTAACTTGTTTTATTAGATATTGGTGTCCTCTATGTACGCCATCAAAAAATCCAATGGTTGCCACATTAGGTGGTAACGATAAATTATGTAATGAAGAAATTACTTGCATTTTATGGTTGCTCAAACAAAAAACTCCAATCTTCTTTGGGTTGTGGTGTATAAGTTGAAAATCCTAAAGATTTAGCCGCAGTACAGTTCTCAATAGAATCATCAATTAAAAAAGATTCTTTGGGATCAATACCTGCTGTTTTTATTAATGTTTGGTATATTTCTTTATCAGGTTTCAACTGATGTAACTCATATGATAAAAACATATTTTCAAAGTAGTCCTCCACTCTAAATCCTCTGTATGGGAAACCAAACTCACAAGCCCAATTCCAATGAATGGGATTGGTGTTACTTAAAAGATAAACAACATAATGTTCTCTTAAAGCAAGTAATAAGTCCAATTTATTTCGGGGAATATCATCTAAAAAGCTAATCCAAGCAGCATCTATTAGTTCGTCAGAAACGACCTCTTTATTCACTGTTTGCTTTCTTATTTCATCTCTAAACTCTTCAGATGTAATAAGTCCTTTTTCATAATCTTCAAAGAACCCCTCTTGATGAGATGTTCCTAGTAGTTTATCAGCATTAGTTATTCCTATTTTTTTAAACTCTTCAACACAACGTTGGCGTTCTAGATCTACTAAAACTCCGCCAAAATCGATAACTAGATTCTTTATTCCGTTTTTTTTCATTCTATTATTTAGCTATTAAACGTTTAATTAAACGAATGATTTCTCCTCCCCATAGCACAAAAGAAGAAGATAATATTATTATACCCCAAGATTCAAGTGATAGTGGTACTGTACGAAATATATTTCCACCAAAATGAACAATGAGTATTTGACCTGTTAAAATTAATCCTGCTACTCCCAGCAATCCATAATTTTTACTTAATCCTTTAAAAATGGAATGATTGGTTGAGAATGTAGTGGTATTAAATAAGTTCCAAAATTGCAACATAACAAAGAAGGTAAAGAAGAAACTGAGTCTTTCAGGTGTTAATCCTCCATTGGAAGAAGAGAAGAAAGACAAAAGACCTAAAAGAATAATGAGTAGTAAAAGTCCAACACCTATAATTGTTCCTCCCATTTTTCTTGTAATAATAAAGTCTGTGCTTTTTCTAGGCTTTTCTTGCATAACTTCTCTTGTTGGAGGTATAGAAGCTAAAGCCAGTGCAGCAAAGGTATCCATAATTAAATTCACCCATAACATTTGTGTTACTGTTAAGGGGAGCTCTGTACCCCATATTGAGCCGATTAGCACTAATAACACAGCCACAAAATTAATAGTCAATTGGAATACAATGAAACGCTGGATGTTTTTATATAAAGATCTTCCCCACATAATAGCAGTAGATATGCTATTAAAAGAGTCATCGAGTAATGTAATATCACTAGCTTCTTTAGCTACAGTTGTACCACTACCCATAGATAATCCTACATGTGCAAAGTTAAGTGCAGGTGCATCATTGGTTCCATCTCCTGTTACAGCGACTACATGGTCGTTTTTTTGTAACAATTGCACAAGGCGTTGTTTGTCTGTTGGACGAGCTCTAGACATTATTTTTAATTTTTCGACCCGTTTCGATGCCTCTTCGTCTGTAAGTCTCTCAAATTCTACTCCCGTAATACATGCCTCGTTAGTGTCTTCTTTGTCCCACATTCCAATCTGTCGAGCAATTTCTAACGTTGTTTTTTGAGTATCACCAGTCACTATTTTTATATCTACTCCAGCTGACCTACAATCGTTTATTGCATCGGCTACATCTAAGCGAACAGGATCGGAGATGGCGGTTATACCAATGAGTCTTAATTGGTTGTCATCTAACAGCTCAATGCAGCTTCTTTGGTCAGTATTTGATACTTCCATGTAAGCGAATGCAAGTGTTCTCATCGCTTTATCTTGGAAACCGGCTAATTGTTTTTCAATTTGCTCTTTTATTTCTTGAGGGTTTTTTGTCTCATCTTTTAAAAGTACTTGAGTTGACTTTTCTAATAAGACTTCGGGAGCTCCTTTCACATAAAGTATTTTCTTTCCTAGTGCCGACTGAACTAGTGTTGCCATTAGTTTTCGCTCTGTTGAGAAAGTGAGCTGATCGATTGCATGAGCTTTTTCTCGGATGGATAAATAATCTTGATTTTGCTTTTTAAGCCAAAGGAGTAAAGCTACTTCTGTGGGATTTCCTAATCCCGTTGCTTTTTCTCCATCTTCTAGGTGTGCAGTTGTATTTGCACTGATGCTTTCGGTAATTAGGGTTTTAATATTTTCATCTTTTAGTTGGTCTAGAGGAGTTCCCTCTATTGGAAAGAAGTGTGCCTGATAGACAGTCATTTGATTTTGGGTGAGTGTTCCTGTTTTATCTGTACAGATAACATCAATAGCACCCATAGTTTCTGATGCATGCATTTTACGAACAAGATTGTTTGTTTTTAACATGCGATTCATGTTCAACGCTAAACTTAAAGTCACACTCATAGGTAATCCTTCGGGCACTGATACTACAATAAGAGTAACCGATACCATAAAGTATTTTAGAATAATTTGAAGGATTGTGGGGCTATCAGACCAAGTAATAGCCTCGTGTATGTTTATATATTGATAGATATCTCTAAAAACAAAAACAACAAACACAATGATGGAAATAGTAAATCCAATCTTACCTATTAGGTTAGCTAGTTTTTGAAGCTGCTTGTTTAATGGTGTTTCTTCTTCACTAACCGCTGTGCTTAATTTCGATACTTTGCCTATTTCAGTGGCGTCGCCTACTGCTGTAATTTCTAATACACAATGACCTGCTAGCACAGATGTTCCTCTATATAACTTATTGCTAGGGTAGGGAGCTTCATTGTCAAAGTGTTCTGGGTCAGTTGTTTTACTGACCATTGGTTCCCCTGTTAAGTTGGATTCGTTGATTTGCAAAGAAATGGCTTCTTTAAGTAGTCCATCAGCAGGAACCTCATCGCCTGTTTCTAATAAAACAAAATCGCCAACGACAATATCTTTACGAGCTACTTGAGCCACTTGTCCGTTGCGAATCACTTTAATTAAGTTGTCCTCATTGACCTGAGTTAGGATTTTAAATTTTCGATTGGCATCGTATTCAAATAAAAAACCAATAGTTGTTGTTAGTAATACAGCAGCGATAATACCTATTGGTTCTACGAATTCGTTTTCAATGAATGCAACAATGAGCGAGAGAATAGCTGCAACTAATAAAACCTTAATTACAGGGTCGTTATATTTATCTAAGTAGAGTTTCCATAGAGAAATTCCTTTGGATGGAGTTAATACATTACTTCCATTTTTCTCTCGGCTTTGAAGGACTTCCTTATCTGTTAGTCCTTTGTGATTTGAATCGGACAAAGTCATAAATTTGTTCTTTTATATGTCGCATCACAAAAATACATAATCTTTTGATAAAAGCACATTGCCCATTTCCTTTCTTTTGTCAATTTAAGGCTATTTTATAAATTGAATATAATCAGTAACGTAGAAATCTCTTTTGCTATGTTAGTGAGAAAAAACCACTTTGTTTTTTATTTCTTGAATAATAGAAACAATTTAGGAATTAGTTTTGTTATATTAGCAATGTGTTAAATTAAAAATGAAGTTTATTATGAAAAAGTACATTTGTGTAGTTTGTGGATATGTTTATGATCCAGCAGAAGGAGATCCAGATAGTGGTATTGAACCAGGGACAGCTTTTGAAGATATTCCAGACGATTGGGTTTGTCCTTTATGTGGCGTTGGAAAAGAGGATTTTGAAGTTCACGAAGAATAAACCAACTATTAGAAACAATAAAAGGGTGTCAATTGACACCCTTTTATTGTTTCTAAGCTTATGTATAGAGTTCTATTTTTTCTATTCGTGCTTTTTTAATTTTGTGTGTCTAATACACCTGTTGAAGCCTCAACAACGTTCACAACATAATCTCCTAACTTTTCACACTCTATGATAATATCCATATAGTATACTCCCATTTGATAGTCATATTCCTTGTTATTAACATCTAGAATATTCTGACTTTTCAGTTGGTTTCTATAATTGTTGATTTCATGTTCTATGTTGAACGATTTATTAGCATCAGTGTTTTTTACTTCACCTTGATCGAGTATAAACAACATTTGATCTAGTGCGTCGCGTGTTAGTCTCATCATGAAATGAATATGGTCGTACTGTTTATCTACAAAATCTTGACCAGTTTGACGTTTCCTATCAATAATACGAGCTAAATTATAACAACTATCTCCAATGCTTTCTATTTCTGTAACTTCACGCAACATGGCTCTAATCTTTAATTTACTCTCAGAACTTAATCGTCCTTCTGAAACACGATTCAGGTAATCTGCGATTTCAATTTCCATATTATCGCTAATACTTTCGTATTTTTCTATGCGACTAAAGACCTTATTAAATTCATCGTCATTTTTAATATGCAATAAGTCTTCTACCATGCCATACATTCTATGGATTCGTTTTGCGAAAAGAGAAATTTCCTTTTTAGCTTGTAATATTGAAAGCTCAGCTGTCGATAACATACCTCCTGTAATATATCTCAATCGAGGTTCCTCATCTTCAGCTGTCATTTTTATTATACGTTGAGCTAATTTCTCTATTTGCTTAACAAAACCAACAAGGAAACATACGTTACAAATATTAAATAAAGAGTGGAAAGCAGAGAGTTTATAAGACATAATTACTGCAGAATCATCTGTATAAAAGAATGTATCAACAATCCATGTTACTAGATTGATAAAAGGATGGAATATTATTAACACCCATATAACCCCTAAGGCATTAAATAAAAAGTGAGCAAATGCAGCTCGCTTGGCTTGAGTATTAGCAGTTAATGCAGCTAAATTTGCTGTGATTGTAGTTCCTATGTTTTCGCCCATGACTAATGCTGCTCCTAACTCCAGACTAATCCAACCATTAGCACACATAATTAATGTAATAGCCATTGTTGCAGCCGATGCTTGAACTATCATTGTTAATACAGTACCGATAAATAGGAAAAGTAGAATAGAACCAAATCCCATATCAGTATACTTCTGAACGAAGGCAAGCATTTCTGGATTTTGCTCTAGGTCTGGTGCATTCGATTTGAGTAGTGCAAGTCCCATAAATAAAAACGCAAATCCAAAGATGAATTCACCTATTGATTTGCGTTTACTTTTACTGGAGAACATTAAAGGAATGGCAAAACCAAGAAGTGGTAATGAGAGAGAAGCCATGTCAACTTTAAAACCAAATATGGATATAATCCATGCGGTTACAGTTGTTCCTATATTTGCCCCCATAATGACACTAATGGACTCGGCTAATGTTAGTAGTCCTGCATTAACAAAACTCACAACCATAACAGTTGTAGCTGAGGAGGATTGAATTAGAGCAGTAATAAACATACCTGTCAATACACCGGTAAATCGGTTGGTTGTCATGGCAGTTAGTACACTTCTCAATTTATTTCCCGCGACTTTTTGCAAAGCCTCGCTCATGATTTTCATTCCATATAGAAATAGCCCTAACGAACCAATGAGCTGTAATAAATCATAAAAAGAATATTCCATCTTGTTTTTGTTTGTGTTTTTGTCTTCTTTATAATTTTAATGCCTTATATTTATTACATCCACTAAATTGAATGACATTATGAAAAAAGAGACAGTTCAAATTTTTTGCAAAAATAACAATATTTCTAAAAGTTTTCCTATAGGAAGTTCACTTTTAGATATTTATAAAGGTTATGACTTAAATTTACCTTACTTAGTTGTGAATGCAAAAGTAAACAATGTTGCTGAAGGACTAAAATATAAAGTGTATAATAATAAGGATATTGAGTTTTTAGACTTAACCAGCCCTTCTGCAATGCGTACTTATGTGCGTTCTTTATGTTTTGTGCTATATAAAGCCGTAAAAGATGTTTTTCCAGAAGGACGATTATACGTTGAACACCCTGTCTCAAAAGGCTATTTTTGTAATATTAAGATAGGTCGTAAGTTATACGATGACGATGTTGCTAAAATAAAAGATCGTATGACAGAGATTATTGCACAAGATTTACCTTTTCATCGAATAGAGTGTAAGACAGAAGAGGCTATAGAAGTTTTTAAGGAGCATGGATTAAAAGATAAAGTAAAACTATTAAAATCCATTGGCTCTCTTTATACATACTATTTTAAGTTAGATGAAACCGTGGATTATTATTATGGTTGTTTAGTTCCAAGCACTAGTTATCTAAAAGTGTTCGATCTGATGCCATACTATGAGGGTGTATTATTAAGAATTCCGAATAGAGAGAATCCAGAAGTCGTTGAAGATTTTATTAAGCAGGAAAAAATGTTCGATGCGTTTAAAGAACATATGGAATGGAATAGAATAATGGGGGTGCGTAATGTCGGTGACTTCAATCTATCATGCCAGAAGGGAAATGCTACAGGATTGATAAATGTCGCTGAGGCACTTCAAGAAAAACGAATAGCACAAATTGCCGATACTATTTATGGAAGAGGAAGAAATGGAGATCGCATTCGATTGATATTAATATCAGGACCTTCATCTTCTGGAAAAACAACATTTAGTAAGCGTTTAACTATTCAGTTAATGACGAATGGGATAAAACCTACTGCTATATCTTTAGATAATTATTTTGTTGAACGTGAAGAAACCCCTCTTGATGCCAATGGTGAGTATGATTATGAATCTTTATATGCTTTAGATTTGGAGTTATTCAACTCTCATATCCAGGCACTATTAAATGGTGAGGAAGTGGAAATTCCACGATTTAATTTTACTACAGGTAAAAAAGAGTATCATGGAGATTACTTCAAGATTGAAGAGGACACTATGATTATATTAGAGGGTATACATGCGCTAAATCCTAAATTAACGGAGCATATACCTGATAAATATAAATATAAGATATACGTTTCTGCATTAACTACTATTTCAATTGATGATCATAGCTGGATTCCAACAACTGATAATCGCTTGATACGTAGAATTATACGAGATTATAATTATAGGGGTTATTCAGCACAAGAAACGATTTCACGATGGAAGAGTGTTAGGGCAGGAGAAGATAAGTGGATATTCCCATTTCAAGAAAATGCAGATTCCATGTTTAATTCTGCTTTGTTGTTTGAATTAGCAGTACTTCGTATGCACATTGAGCCTATTCTTATGACAGTTCCTAGGAATAGTCCAGAATATTCTGAAGCTTATCGACTTTTGCGTTTCATCAAACTTCTTACTCCTATACAAGATAAAGAGATACCTCCAACTTCTTTGTTGAGAGAGTTTTTAGGGGGTAGTAGTTTCTCTTACTAATAGTCATAAATAATAAAATTCGAATAGGTGTAGTCATAAAAGCTACACCTATTTTTTTATCCAATAATTGATTTTTTGTACACTTCTAGTTTGTGCTTTATTGTGCCTATTTTGAGCAAGTGACCTTAATTGACTTTTTTTTAGTGAAAAGAGTACTCTTAAATGTCTTCGTTTGGGACAAAGGAGTTTAAATATGAGACATTTCAAATCTTGCTTCTTTTTTTGTTTTTGTTGATGTTTTTTAAGCTTTACATTTGAATTGTTATACATACGTGAAAATGTGTGAATATTTAGATGCGTCTATTATTCGATTGGAGCGAAAATAAATCTAGTTCAATATTTAAATTAATCAATTTAACAAACTATGAAAAATGAATTTTTTATATCTGTACTGCTAACTGTTTTACTGCTGCTTTTTCTAGGCTGTGGTAGTGATAGCAAAGATGAACTTATTCCTTTAAATTCTATAGAAATACAGAATTTAGATGAATATGGAAATATAAGAGTAAGAAAGGGGGATTCTCTACAAATCGATGTAAAAACAAACCCTAATGTGTCTATAGATAATTTAGTCTTTGAGAGTGGTTACACTAATGCTTTTTCTGTTACATCGAGCGGTATTATTATTGCACTACAAGATGGAGAAGGAGAATTAACTGTTAAGTCTTATAACGACTTTTCTATTTATACAAGAGCTACAGTACTTATAGATCCGTTATTATTAAAGTCTCTTGAAATACTAAATCTTGAGGATGGTAAGCTTGTTGTTGAAAGTGGTGTTAAACATCAAATAAAAGTTAAAGGTCTTCCAGAAAATGCTTCCATGATGAAATTTGGATATGAAAGCAAAGATACCTCTGTTTTTTCAGTAGATGAGAATGGTTTTATAACAGGAGTAGCAGAAGGGGAGGCTGAGTTACGTGTTTTTACACAAGATGGGTCAAATATTGAGAAACAGTGTATTGTTAAAGTTAATCGAACTTTGGTTCATTCTATGATAGTAAAAAATGCAACTGTATTTATTGGATCTACATTAGATCTAAAACCCAATATTACCTATACCCCAGCTAATGCAAGAATAGATGATTTAAAATACACCTCATCTGATGAGGCTATAGCTAAAGTATCATCTACTGGAATAGTAACAGGTGTTTCATCAGGAGTAGTTCAAATAAAAATGGAAACAACAGATGGGAGCAATATAACGACCACATGTGATGTTGTAGTTGGTTCATCCTATGTTGCTATTGATCGAAGTGGATTTTCTGTTGAGTGCTCGAGCCAGACTGAAAGTGATGGTGGAGGGAAAAATATGATTTTGAATGATGAATATGATAAGTATTGGCATAGTCAATGGGATGGTGGAAATGCTCCATTACCGCACTGGTTAACAATGAAAATGGATCAACCCTATGAAGTATCTAAAATTCTTATTGGTCGGAGAGTAGAAAGTAATGGAGGGGTTAATACAAACACTCGATTAGTGGAAGTTTTAGGTAGTACCGATGGAATACGATATAAAGTATTGGGTGCTATTGACTTTGGAGATAGCAAAGATAAGGATATGTACATTGAGTTTTATCCTGAGAAGATTCAGTATATAAAGCTTGATATTGTTGAAAGCAATAGAAATCCATTTGCTAACATCTCAATACTAAAACCTTATGTTATTAAGTAAAATAAATAAATTATTATTTAAGTGAATATATTATGAGAACACGAGAAATTAATCTGTTCATATTCTTTTTTTGTATTATTCCTACATGTATCTATTTAACATCATGCTCAGATAATAATGATGATAAAGCTGAAGAATATGATCCTAAAAATCCAATAGAGTTAACAAGATTTTTTCCAGATTCTGGAGGAATTGCTACTCGCTTTATTATAGAAGGAAAGAATTTTGGTTCAGATACAGCAAACGTACAAGTTTTTTTTAATGAAAAAAAGGCTACTGTATTGAATGTTAAGGGGAGTAAAATTTATTCATTGGTTCCTAAATTGCCCGGAGAATTCTGTAATGTCACAGTAGTTGTAGGAGAACAAACCGAATCTTTTTCAGATATTTTTCATTACAAAGAACAATATTCTGTAACTACTATTGCAGGGCAGCCTGGAACAGAGGAATTTGTTGAGGGCCCTTTAGCTACTGCACAGTTTGGATTAGTCAATCATGTGGCTGTTGATAAAGAAAACAATTTATTTATAACTCAACGAAAAGAAGTTGGAGCTCCTATTTGTTCTGTGTTGAATGAAAAAAATGGCACAGTTACCTATTTATTTAAGGGTACAGATAATTTAAATGTTCCTACAGTTGATGATGATACTCAAATTGTTTATGTGCCATTAGATGGAGGAGATACTTATTTCGAAATGAATCCAGCTAATATGTGGGTCCCTCGAACAAGACAAATATTACATCCATCTGCAGAAGAGCAAGCAGAGGGTAAAAAGGACTTTAAAATTGATTGGAAGCACTCCTTTGCTTTTAGTCGTTTTGATGGAATGATTTATACAAGAGCATGGAGTGGCAATTTGGTTAGGTTTGATCCTGAAACAAGAGTGGGAGAGTTAGTAGAATCTGGTTTAGGTCAGTCTTCTGATAGTTATTTAGTTTTTGATCCTCTTAATCCTGAAATATTGTACATATCGTACACTCAACGCCATTGTATTTATACATATAACTTATTAACAAAAGAACACAAGTTATTTGCAGGAGCACCAGGTCAAGCAGGCTGGAACGATGGGTATCTATTAGATGCAGAGTTTAATTCTCCACGTCAGTTGACTTTAGATTTAGAGGGAAATGTGTTTGTAGCAGATGAAAAAAATCACTGTATAAGAAGAATTGACAAACAAGGAATTGTAACAACAGCAATTGGTCAGCCAGGGAAATCTGGTTATGCAGATGGAACACCTGAAGAAGCTTTGTTTAATAGTCCAAGAGGTGCTGTAGTGGATGCAGAAGGAAACGTGTATATAACAGATCATGAAAATAGATGTATTAGAAAACTTACACTACAATAAAAAAAGATATAAACGATAGAATAAAATACAATGAAAAATAGAATCATAATTTTTATAATATTATGCATTACAACAAGTGTTTTTGGTGCATTATATGCGCAAGAAATTGTTGTTAAGGGTAAGGTTCTAGATCAACAAGATGAAGTAGTTATAGGAGCTACATTGTTTCTGAAAGATCGACCAGGTGTTGGTGCAGCCACAGATATCGATGGTAAGTTCTCATTAAAGGCGTCCTATGGTGATATTATGGTTGTTTCTTTTGTTGGTTATGACCGTAAGGAGGTTTTATTAACGGAGTCTAAAGATGATTTAGTGGTAAGGTTAAAAGAAACTTCAGAAGTATTGGAGGATGTTATTGTCACTGGAATGGGTGCCAAACAACGGAAAATTAGTGTGGTTGGAGCTATTACTAATGTAGATGCTGATCAACTTAGAACACCTGGTGCTTCGATAAGTAATATGCTTGGAGGTAGAGTTCCTGGTGTTATTACTCAACAATACAGTGGTGAACCTGGTAAAAATGTTTCTGAGTTCTGGATTAGAGGAATAGGAACATTTGGTGCTAATAGTAGTGCTTTGGTTTTGGTAGATGGAATTGAAGGTGATTTGAATAGTTTAGACCCAGCCGATATTGAGAGTTTTTCAATTCTTAAGGATGCCTCAGCTACTGCTGTATATGGTGTTAGAGGTGCTAATGGTGTTATTCTAGTAACAACAAAACGTGGAACTACAGATAAGTTAAATGTAACAGCGCGAGCCAACTTTACTCTTTCTCATTTAACCCGTATGCCTGATTATCTTGGTGCATATGATTATGCTAAACTAGCAAATGAAGCAAAAGAGGTACGTGGTGATTTACCTCTATATGATGAGATGGCTCTTTATGCTATTCGTTATCAATTAGATCCCGATTTATATCCTGATGTTGATTGGAGGAAAGAGACCTTAAATAACACTTCCTTCCAGCATACTTATTATGTGAGTGCTAGAGGTGGTGGTAGTTTAGCTCGCTATTTTTTGAGTTTAGGTATGTCTGATGAGTCCGCTGCATATAAAACGGACAAAAAAAGTAAGTACAATAAAGGATTGGGGTATAACACTTATAATTATCGTGCCAATTTAGATATGGACTTGACTAAAACAACAAACATCTACTTTGGTGTAGATGGATGGTTTAGTAAGAAAACAGATCCAGGAAATTCATGGAATGATGCTACAGATGCCATTTGGAATGCACAAGCTTTATTAACCCCATTAACAATTCCAACTCGATATTCAACAGGACATTTACCTTCTTATGGAGCAGATGATAGTTACTCTCCGTATGTAATGTTAAATCATACAGGAAAGAAGCAAACAGAAAAACATAATAATCACATTACCTTGGCTATAAATCAAGACCTTTCTTTTATTACAGAAGGTTTAAGTATTAGAGCTCAAGGAGCTATGACTAAGTTTACAGATTATCAAGAAATGAAGTCAGTATTACCTGAGATGTATTATGCTAGTGGTCGTTATGTTACTGGAGAGCTTATGTTGGTGAAAAAGCATGAACAAAAAAATGCTGAGTTTAGAAATTGGCAGAATCAATATACTAAATATCATTTTGAGACTTCATTGAATTATGAAAAGCTTTTTGCACAAAAACATCGTGTTTCAGGGTTACTTTATTACTATATGAGCTCTGAAAAAAATATAGCTGATATTGGAGGGGATAATCCTAGCATGGCAGCGATACCTAAAAGATATCAAGGTTTGTCTGGACGTGTTACCTATGGATATAAGGATACTTATTTATTAGATCTAAACTTTGGATATACAGGGTCTGAGAACTTTAAACCAGGAAAACAATTTGGATTTTTTCCATCTATTGCATTAGGGTGGATACCTACTCATTATGATTTGATGCAAGAAAAACTTCCTTGGTTGAACTTTTTGAAGTTTAGAGGCTCTTATGGTATCGTAGGAAACGATAGAATATCAGATGGTAGGTTCCCTTACTTAACTTTAGTGAATACAGGTGCACCTACGGGGTGGACTTCTGGATCGTATGAGTCTTCTATAGGAGGAGGCATTACAGAATCTGTTGTTGGGGCTGATAACTTAAAATGGGAGAAAGCTAAGAAGTTTAATGTGGGATTTGAAACTAAGCTGTTTAATGAAAAGATAGACTTAGTTTTAGATTATTTTGTAGATAAACGTGATGGTATTTTCCAACGAAGAACTCAAGTGCCTGAGTATGTAGGTTTAGTGAATTTACCTTTTGGGAATGTGGGTGAAATGAAAAGTTGGGGTGCCGATGGAAATATAGCATTTAATCATATAATTAATGAAGAGATGTCTTTTGTAGTTAGAGGTAATTTTACTTACAGTACAAATGAGATATCAAACTGGGAGCAACCCGATCCTAAATATCCCTATCAAAGTTTTAGTGGCTGGCCCTATCAAATACATCGGGGATTAATCGCCTTAGGTTTATTTAAAGATCAAGAAGATATAGATAATAGTCCTATACAGACGTTTGGAAAATATATGCCAGGGGATATAAAATACAAGGATGTAAATGGTGATGGACGTATTGATTCAGATGATCAAGTGCCATTAGCTTATTCTAATTATCCTCGTTTAATGTTTGGGTTTGGTGGTGAGTTTAATTATAAAAGCTGGACTTTTAACATTCTATTCAAAGGAATTGGAAAAAAAGATTTTTACTATACTGGAGAAGGAGGAGCTGGTTACTATCCGTTTTTATGGGGTGAAACAGGTAATGTTCTAAAGATTGTAGGAGATACAAAGAATAGATGGATTCCAGCATCATATTCTGGAGATTCTTCAACCGAAAATCCTAATGCAAGGTTTCCTAGATTAAGTTATGGACAAAACAGTAATAATGTTCGCACTTCAACTTTTTGGAAAGCTAATGGACAATATATTCGCTTACAAGAAGTAAGTATAAATTATAATATGCGAAATAAATCTTTAGCTAAAATAGGTATTAGCTCTATTGATTTGCAGTTAGTAGGTAATGACCTCTGTGTGTGGGATAAAATAGGGGGATTATGGGACCCCGAGCAGACTTCCAGAAATGGTAGAGCTTATCCTATCCCTGCTCGTTATGCATTCCAAATGTATATTAATTTTTAAGTCTAAAAAGATTATGAAAAAAATATTAAATATAATACTAGTAGTTGGCTGTCTATTTTCCTTAGCATCTTGTGACTTTTTAGATGTTGAAGATGAGTTTAGCGATACGATGTCTTATGATTCAATTTTTGCAAGTAAGCGAAACATTGAACGTTATATATGGGGTACTGCAGCACTATTTCCTGATGAGGGGAATTTGTTAATGCACTCACATACTCCTGGTCCACTTGCTTCTGATGAGGCTTTTACAACTTTTAGTACAGAGCAAGCTAGAGGGATTGCTTTTACTTTAGGTGAAGTAACTCCTGATAATTTATATGGTCTAGGTAATTGGGGAAGTATGTATAAAGTAATAAGAAAGGCAAACTTAATATTTAGTCGTATGGATGAGGCTAAAGATTTGACTACTGTTGACAAGTTTACTTTGTTAGGATATACTCATTTTCTAAGAGCTTATGCATACTATAATTTACTCATGGACTTTGGCCCACTAATCATTGTGGGTGATGAGGTGCTGTTAAGTAATGAATCTCCTAATTATTATAATACATATCGTTCTACTTATGATGAATCCGTGGACTATGTTTGCGAAGAATTTGAGAAAGCGGCACGTTACTTACCCTTAAATGTCCCTGTAAGTCAATTTGGTAGACCCACGAAAGGTGCTGCATATGCACTTATAGCAAGGTTAAGGCTTCAACATGCCAGTCCTTTATTTAATGGTGGGGTAGCAGCACGTTCATTTTATGGAAGTTGGGTTAGAAAGGTTGATGGTGTACACTACATTTCTCAAGAATATAATGAGGAACGATGGGCTTTAGCTGCTGCTACAGCTCGCCGTGTAATGGATTTAGGAAATGGAATGTATGAGTTACATACAGTAAAAAAGGGTAATGATACTCCTTCATTTCCGGATAATATATCTACTCGTGATTTTCCGAATGGTATAGGAGGAATTGATCCATTTAAGTCTTATTCTGATATGTTTACTGGGGAGTCTGTCTCTCAAACCAATCCTGAATTTATTTGGGGACGAATGTCTGGTGGACTTAGAGATATTACTCGTCATTCATTTAATGTGGATATCCTAGGGGGATGGAATGGTATGTGTGTCACTCAAAAAGTAATTGATAAGTATAGAATGATTGATGGGAAAACGATTAATAATTCAAGTGCAGAGTATCCTTATAACGAAGAAGGGATGACAGATACTGGAAGAAAACAATTTTCAGGATACATATTAAACAATGGAATTAGTAATATGTATGCTAATCGTGAAATGAGATTTTATGCTAGTGTAGGTTTTTCACGTCGTTTTTGGACCGCTAGCTCAACGAGTGAGTCGTCAAGAAAAAACATAACTGTTACCTATGATAAAGATGGGAACTCTGGAAGATATTCATCTCAGAATATTAAGGCTGACTATCCTAGTACAGGGTATGTTATAACTAAATTTATTCATGAGGCAGATGCTTGGAAAGGTGACGGATCAACTAGAGTAAATAAAGGTTTTCCTATAATTCGTTATGCTGAAATTTTACTTTCCTATGTTGAGGCTCTTAATAATCTAACCAGTTCTTATACTATCGAGTTAGATGAGAATACGCAATATACGGTATCTCGTGATATGGATGAAATGGCAAAAGCTTTTAATCAGGTGCGTTATAGAGCTGGACTACCTGGACTATCTTCGGAGGAATTAAGTAATACAACTAAAATGCAACAATTGATAGAAGACGAACGGATGATTGAGTTTCTATTTGAAAATCGTCGTTATTATGATGTGCGCCGATGGGGTATTTATGAAGATACAGAGAATGTTCCTATTCAAGGAATGGATATTGAAGCAGGAGAACCTGATTTTTATAATCGAGTGATTGTTAATCATTCACGCGTTAGAAATAGAATTGTTAACAAGCGGATGGTTTTTCTTCCTATTCCAAAGTCTGAAGTACGTAAAATCAAAGATTGTGATCAAAATTTTGGCTGGCCAAACTAAAAATGAATGAAATGAAAAGTAGAATATATTATTTACTTATAGTAATTGTGAGCTTATTATTTGTGTGGAGCTGTGACGATTACGATATGTTTAAGAAGGAATTGTATTATAAATATTTATATGTTATTAGCGATGATGATAATATTCATGATATGATGTTTTCTTTAGATACTGATACGGCATTTAGCGCTGTTTCTGTAAGTTGTAGTGGGACTAATCCTGTAGATGAGGAGATACGATTCACTTTAGAAAAAGATTTAGAACTTTTAGATAAGTATAACTATGCGAATTTTGATATAAATGAGGAGAAATACGCAAAAGAATTATCAAGTGATGATTTTTATATGCCTTCTATGTCAGCATTTCTGAAGCGAAGCAGTGAGCAGGTATATACTACTCTTCCCATATATATGACAAATGAAAAGTTAGCAGAATTATCTCCCGATTCAATTTATTTTGTACCATTGAAAATTAAGGATGCCTCGGGTTATGAGATTAATAAAAAGAAACATAATGTGTTATGTCGTGTATATAAGAAAAATAGGTTTGCAGATACTAGAAAAGATAATCAATATACCATGAAAGGTTATCGAACACAAGGAATAGTAAAGTCTAGTATTAGTGGTACAAAAACTGTACATCCTTTAGCTAATAATTCAGTGCGTATGTTTGTTGGTAATGTAAGGTTTGTATCAGAGGTTGACTCTATATCAAAATATGCTATGGAGGTTAAAGTGAATCTGGATAGTACTCTATTAGTTAGTCCATATTCAGACGAAGGAAAGATAGAATTAGAACAATTAGATCCATTGCAAGAGGACCAGTTTATTTATAATAATAAGTACGAAACATCAACCAATCGTTTCTTACTTTATTATCGATATAGAGTTATTAACAATCAGGGCACATGGTCTAATTGGATAACCATTCAAGAAGCAGTTAAGAAGTTAGTTGTAACAGAAGAAGATTAAATTCTGTATGCTAATAAAGTTATATACTTAATTTGAGGTTTTAGTTAGTTTTTAATTCTAGTTTTACTAAAATCACATTGATTGTGTTTTGTTTCAAAGAAGAGGTGAGAGTATTTCTTTCACCTCTTTCATTAAATTAAAGAATCCAGATAGTGTTAACTTGTAGTTGATTTTTTATCTTTATAAAATGGTATAATTATATATATAAATTGATATTAGATAATGAAAACTATAATACTAATTCCTTTTGGAGGATTAGCTAATCGTTTACGAGCAATAGCATCGGGCTTAGCTTTAAGAGAGTCCGAAAACGTGCAGCTAAAGATTTTGTGGATTGATCGGCCAGAATTAAATTGTCCTTACAATGAGTTGTTGGAGGGTATAGCAGGAGTTTCTATAAAAAATGTTTCAAATAATTATTTTTGGAAAGCTTTATTACGTTATATAAAGACTGTTTCTTTACCTAATTTTTCAGTAATTACAGACGATTTTATAAAGGAAGAATTAGAAGAAGGATACTTTGGGTTAAAAGCTAATTATAAATCCTTTTGGAAAGGAAGATTAAAAGAGAAGAATTTAATCATTTCTTGTAGAAAGTTTTATAAATACTCTTTCAAAGAAATGAATTTACTTAAACCACATAACTCTATATTAACCAAATTAAATTCTTTCGTTATAGCGAATGACCTGAAAAACTTTATAGGGTTTCATATCCGTTATACCGACAACCAATTATCTTTAGATCATTCTCCTATTGAATTATTTGAGTTAAGAATAAAAGAGTGTCTTGCTAATGGGGAAAAAATAGTGGTGTGTACTGATTCGGACTTTATTAAAGAGCGACTATCTAAAGAGTTTGAAAACAGAATCATTTTCCCTCTGATTACACGGAATAGAACAAGCATCGAAGGATTGCAAGATGCATATTTTGAACTTTTATTGTTGAGTAGATCAGAAAAAATATATGCATCTTATGGGTCGACATTCTCTTTATATGCTTCTGAATTAGGAGGATGTGAGTTGAGTTTAATGAAAGTGAAAGAAAAGACAGAATAAAAATCTAATCTATATTGTAGGTCAATTATGACATAAAAAATCAATAGTATGAAAAACAAAAATGAATATTCCTTTATAACGAAGATTTACTTCGTGTTTTCCTTCCTGATATTTTCTTCTTTGGTGTTAAAAGCACAAGAATTTAACCCCAATATATATTATCAGTTAATTAGTAACTCCTCAAACTTAGTTGTTGACTCAAAAGGAGAAATGGAAAACGAGGCAGGTCTGTTTTTAGCTAAACCTGAGAAAGAGAAGAAGAGTCAATTATGGAAAATAACAAAAGTTGCCGAAGGATATTACACATTAACTAATGCTGAGACAACTAAAAATATAGATAATTTTAATCGAACAAAGGGTTCTGGAAATCGACTTATTCAATGGGATAGTGAAAGATCAAATAGAAATCAACATTGGCATTTTTCACCTACTGGAATGGGTTCTTTTATAATTAGTCAAAGGAACAATCCTGATTTTAAAATTTCAATATTAGGAGATGAGTCTGTAGGTTCAGAACTCTTTCAATCCCCAGGTGTTTCTTTTTCTTGGCAAATTCAAGAGACAACAATTAAAGCTCCCAAAGAAGTTATTATAAAAGGAGACACAGAGTGGGAAGACGAAACCCTATTTGCTATAAATAAAGAATATGGTAGAGCGACAGCAATTCCTTATGTATCATCACAAAGCTTGATGGCTGATGAGCATTATATGACTCCTTGGAAAGAGTCCACATCTACTTTTTACCAGTCTTTAAATGGTAATTGGAAATTTAATTGGGTGAAACAACCTTCTGAACGTCCTGTGGATTTTTACAAAAAGGATTATGATGTTTCATCTTGGAAAGAGATACCTGTTCCATCAAATTGGGAAATGTTAGGTTATGGCACTCCTATTTATACTAATTATACCTATCCATTTAAAAACAATCCACCTTTAATTCAATCACAGAGAGGCTATACCAATGAGAAAGAACCTAATCCTGTAGGTTCTTATCGACGGAGTTTCATATTACCTGATGATTGGGGTGATAAAGAAGTGTTTTTGCATTTTGATGGGGTGTACAGTGGTATGTATATTTGGGTAAATGGTGAGAAGGTTGGATATAGTCAAGGAGCTAATAACGATGCAGAATTTAATATCACATCTTATGTAAAACAAGGAGAAAACAGCTTGGCTGTTGAGGTGTATCGTTGGACTGATGCTAGTTATATTGAGGATCAAGATATGTTTCGTCTGAGTGGAATTCATCGAGATGTTTATTTATATGCTACTCCAAAATTACATGTTTATGATTTTTTTGCTCAGTCAAGTTTTGAAAATCATGATTACAATTATTCTGAGTTTAGTATAGACCTCTTATTAAAAAACTTTGCAAACAAGAAGTCTAAATCAAGTTATGTGGATGTTTATTTATTAGATGACTCAAACGCAGAGGTAGCTCATATGAGAGAGACCCTTTCATCTATAAAGAAAAAATCGTCGGATAAAATCAAATTAACTACTAGAGTAGAAAATCCAAAGCTATGGAGTGCAGAAACTCCCAATTTATATTCTGTGTTGATTTCCTTGAAAGATGAAAAGGATCAAGAAATAGAAGCAGTTTCTTGTAAGTTTGGATTTAGAGAGATTGAGATTAAAAACAAAAGGGTTTATATAAATAATAAACAAGTGTTTTTCAAAGGAGTGAATAGACACGATACTCATCCTCAATACGGTAAAGCAATACCCGTAGAATCGATGATTCAAGACATCGTATTGATGAAGCAAAACAACATAAATACAGTTCGTACGGCACATTATCCAAACAGTCCTAAGATGTATGCCATGTATGATTACTTTGGTTTGTATGTTATGGATGAGGCTGATTTAGAAAATCATGGAAATATGTCTATTAGTGATAAACCCCGTTGGGAAGCTGCTTTTATAGATAGAATTGAACGTGTAATTGAAAGAGATAAAAATCACCCTTCTGTGATTTTTTGGTCATTAGGAAATGAAGGAGGTGGAGGAATGAACTTTGATGCAATGCAAAAGAGAGCAAAAGAGTTAGATTCATCGCGACCTATACATTATCAAGGAAAGAACGAAGTAGCAGATATAGATTCCGATATGTATCCTTCTTTGGATCATATGGAGCGTTTTGACCAGTCTAATACCAACAAACCTTATTTTTTATGTGAGTATGTACATGCTATGGGTAATTCGATGGGTAATTTTGTTGAATATTGGGATTATATAGAGAATCATTCTCAACGTATGATTGGAGGCTGTGTGTGGGATTGGATTGATCAAGGAATAAATAAAGTAGGTGAACCTAAAGATCATTATTTTTATGGTGGTGATTTTAGTGATACTCCGAATGATATGGATTTTTGTATTAATGGGATTGTTACTCCCGATAGAAAGGAAACGGCTAAACTAATAGAGCTAAAGAAAGTATATCAGTATATTAAATTTAGAGAAAAGTCTCTTTTTGCAGGTAAAGTTGAAATTGAGAATAAATATGACTTTCTTAATTTAGATCAATTTTCATTTAATTGGTCGTTATTAAAAGATGGGAAAATAGTACAAGAAGGAATTTTAGAAGATATAAAAGCTAATCCTGATGAGAAAATTATTGTAACAGTACCATTTGATAGACGATTTGATAAAACATCGGAATATTTTCTAACTGTTGAGGCCCGATTGAAAGATAAAACTATTTGGGCTGATAAAAACCACTTAGTAGCAATAGAGCAGTTTGCTTTAAATCAGAGACCAAATAGCAAATCGATGAATCTATCTTTGAAAGATGAATTAACAGTAGAGGAGGATAAAACAACTATTACTATAAAATCGGAAGATTTTGCTTGTAAGTTTAATAAAACCTCAGGTATACTAATATCGTTAGCTTATGAGAATAACGAATTACTTTATAATCAAAAAGGATTTGATTTGAATTGGTATAGAAGTGTAAGTAATGATAAATATACAGATCAAAAGTGGTATCCATCTGTGAAAGAAAATTTATCTATGCATTGCAAGTTGAGCTCTGATAATCAAAAGTGCATTTTAATGGTTTCGGGAGATGAAGTAATTCAGAATAAAAGTGCAGTGGTACTTCCTTATACTATAATATATACTATTTATAGTAATGGTGTTATTGATGTTGAGACCACATTAAGAAAACCTCAAGGTGCTGATATCGTTAGACGTCTAGGTTTACAATCCGTAATCAACAGTGACTATAATATGATTACTTGGTATGGTAAAGGACCTCATGAAAATTATATAGATAGAAGTGAATCAGCATTAATAGGCTGTTATACTTATAAAGTTCAAGATATAGAGGAAAACTATATTCGACCCCAGAGTAATGGAAATAGAGAAGCTGTTCGTTGGATTAAGCTTTTGAATAAACAAAACCAAGGAATAAAAATAACCTCATTATCAAATAACTTATTTAGTTTTACAGCTCAACACTATACTGATAAAGAGCTTTGGGAGTCTAAGCACACTTTTGATATCCCTTCTTTAAGAAAGCCTGAAGTGTATTTAAGTATTGATTTAATTCAGCAAGGTTTAGGTAATGCTACTTGCGGACCTTATCCTCTAGATAAATATATGATACCAGAAAACACACCTTTATATTACTCTTTTAGAATTGAGTTTGAAAAGTAATTCGTGTTGTTATTAAAACGAATCGTTAAACTATAAAGATAGAT
>JAAYSY010000020.1 GCA_012518235.1 Bacteroidales bacterium | reverse complement strand
AACTAGCTACAATAAAGAGTAGAATCAATAATGAAAACAGGTTAAACTTTTTCAACTTCATAGATTACTTTTTTGTGTTTTTATATCAAAGAGTGAACATCAAATATAAAAAATAAATAGGAGACTAACTAACAAATGACTGGATATATAGAGCATATTTAGTCATTAAACAAAACCTTTTGTTATCGAAGGGGTCTATTAACCCCCTTTTTAACCTCTAACTATTACACTATGCTATTTTTTGCTTTCTCTCCTTGTTCTACATTAGCTTAGTAAAGTCATCCTTACTACATGTCCTAGTCATCGCACTGACTTGCCCTAGTCATCCAAGTGGGATGCCCTAGACCGCTATTTTAATGAAATGACGCTCCTTATAAAGAGTATAACAAGAATAGATAAGAGTATACAAAGAAAAAGTCCGTAATCAATAAATGAACACGGACTTTATGCAAAATGATAGAGTAGGTCAAAACAAGTAATTCACGGAGTTAAACAATACCTAAATTACAATTTCCCTTTTTGTTTAATGGTGATAACATCAGAATGTAGGTCTAATTTAGAGTTCACAAACTGAATGGCAAACTCCCTATCAGCAACTGTTTCATTTTTTGGTACCGTAAAAACGACACTATTTACATGACTAACAGTAGTTGTACTATTTGCAGGTTCTATATTCTTTTTAACCTCCTCAGGGGAAAGAGCTATACAACTACACTTAACCCCCCACGAATTTGAAGATCTTACTTCTATTTTTACCGTACCTCCTGCACTCGGTATATTTTTTGATGCCTCATTAATTAATTTAGCCTCAAGCATTAAAGGAATACAACGTATAGCAGCACCATACCTCTCAGCTACAGCCAAATCTCCCCACTTTGAGGTTTCGCTATTAGCAAGAGCCAAGAACTCAACACCACTGCTTGAATTAACACCATTTAGGTCTAAAGCAAACAAACCAATTCCCCCGTTTGAGTCACTTGTTACACCTGTTACATACTTACCAGAAAAATTAAGATCACTAGTTGCCTCTCGATATCCTGTATAAGGATAAACAATAGCTTCATTTAAGAGAGACGAAGTAACATTATACCCCTTGTCTCCTTTTTAAAGGTTGGAAAAATCCTCCATAGAATCTCCATCTACTTTTGCCATTCTAAATCTACCCTTAACATATCCCACTTTCACTGCATATTTACAAGGGTCACCCTTTCCAGCATTCTCATTATTTTCTATATCTCCCAATCCTTTGTTATCATCGCCACTATAAGGAATGTGCCTCCAACTATAACCGTTATCTGCTGAAAGTTCATAAGCTGTAGGAGCCCAGATAGGAACATATCTAAACGAAGTAGCTTCGCTATTAATATAATAGGAATTAAAGGCTAATAATGAACCCCACCTAAACAATACTGTATAATTACCATTCCGTACCTGTCCATCTAAGTTTAACACCCCATTTTGATCTACACCCAATATCCACTCACTAGCATCCACACCACCTGTTGGAGGTTTTACATCAGAATTTCCATTTCCTTTATAACCTTCTTGTACAATATCAATAGTTTCTGATGCTAAATCCATATTCTTATTCACGAATTGAAGGGTGAATTTTCTATCTGAAGTGCTCTTGTTTTCTGGCATTGTGAAAGTTGCAGTTTGTTTATGAACAATGTTGCTTTCCTTCACAACTGGATTAATATACTCTTTTACTTTAGCTGCATCTACTGCAACTCCATCAATTGTACATTCCGATCTCCATGAATTTGATGCACGAACATCTATTTTAACACTACCACCTTCTCGTGGCATAGTTACTTGTGACTCATTCTCTAATTTAGCACGAATCAATAAAGGAATACAACGGATGGGGTAGCCAAAGTTCCTGTTAGCTTGAATATAGTTATTTCCAGTTAAAATCCCATTT
>JAAYSY010000019.1 GCA_012518235.1 Bacteroidales bacterium | reverse complement strand
TCTGCATCAGCTAACTGTGCTTCTCGAATACTATAACCATTATCAAATTGATGAGTATGTCCTTTTTCTTTCATTTTCTATATTTATCTCTTTATTTTCATTATAAAATTATGTAACAAAGATACAACAAGAAAAGAAGTCTATGAGTTTTTCAACTATAAAAAAACCCTATACACATGCACCAACAATATAACATTGTTCAATAGAACGACACTTAGCTATTATCGCTTCATAAAACATTGAATATGAAATAAAATAATATTGAACTACCTCACCATCATATTTTTTGTATTTTTATAAACTAAAACAATGCTCAATGAGTAAACAAAAAATAGATTTAGGAAAAACTAGTGTAGGATTGCTTTTTATAAGACAGCTTTTCCCAACTGTATTAGGTATGATTTTTTCTGCTTTATTTATCATTACAGATGGAGTATTTGTTGGACGTGGTATTGGAAGTGAAGCTTTAGCAGCTGTTAATATTTCTGCTCCACTTTACATATTTGCAACTGGAATAGGCTTAATGTTTGGAATGGGAGGTGCTATTATTGCCTCAATTTTTTTAGCGCAAGGAAAAAAGAAAATGGCTAATGTCATAAGCACTCAATCCATCTTATGTTCTTCATTCATTCTTTTAATATTCACTATCCTTACTATTAGTTGGCCTGAAAAAAGTTTAGCCGTATTAGGTTGCCCTACAGAGTTATATGATTTAGCTGCTGAATATTTAATTTGGTATACTGCTTTCTCTGTTATCTTAGGATTACTAAACTCACTACCTTTTTTTGTGCGATTAAATAATCCCCGCTATGCAATGTGGTGTATAATTGTTGGTACAGCGATTAATATAATTTTAGACTATATCTTTATTTTTATATTCAAGTGGGGACTCTTTGGTGCTGCAATTGCTACTGTCATAGGAGAATTGATTGCTGTTATTGCACTACTAATTTACTTAATCAACTGGGGACCTCGTATTCGATTAATTCGATTAAAGACCTCTATTAGAGACATTCTATATGCTGTTAAAAATGGAGTTTATATGATGAAGCTAGGGGTGTCGGCTTTTCTAAGCGAAGTGACTATTTCTGTTATGTTTTTAACAGGTAACTATGTATTTAAACATTATCTAGGGACTAGTGGTGTTGCATCCTTTAGCATTATCTGTTACCTTTTTCCAATTATTTTCATGGTTTTCAATGCTACCATTCAATCAGGACAACCTATTATTAGTTATAATTATGGCAGAAAACTTTATCCTAGAGTACGAAAAACATTAAGAATAGCATTACTTACAGCTATGGGATTTGGTTTATGTTTCGTTTTAATATCTCTTATATTTAATGAAGAGATAGTAACCTTATTCATTGCTAACACTTCATCTAAAGCATGGCAATATGCTGTTAAAGGACTCCAATTATTCGCCTTAGATTATCTTTTTTTCAGTATTAACATTGTAATCATAGGCTATTTTATGAGTATAGAAAACCCTAAAAGGGCTACTCTTTTCACTATTTTAAGAGGACTTATGCCACTTCTAGGTTTTTTAATAATGCCTAAACTTTTTGGGGTTCCTGGTATATGGCTTGCTGTGGGGACAGGTGAAATAGTTACCACTCTCATTATTCTTTTATTTCTCTACAAGGATAGACAATTACGAAATAGAAAAAGACTGTCTATTTCTTCCCATAAAAAAGCGTAATGAATAGATATTAAATTTCAATTTCCAGTTCTTCTTCTGTTAATGAAAAATATAAATTTTGTAATTCATGTACATAACGAAGTGTAGTTTGCTTCTTTCCTTCATCTGTAATATATTTTGCGACCCAATTATTTAATTTATTCTCTTTAAAATGAATAGTTCCTTCACCTGCATAATAAGAAATATCATTCGGAGGTGTTTGAGATAGAATGGTAAATACTTCTGGATTCTGTAGTATCTGCTTAGAACTTAAAAAGACCCAATCGTGTAGTTTTATGATACGAATCTCTTTGCTACTTAATTGTATGCCTTTTTTTGTTGTAATCTTATCATTAGCATCAAAAGCAGCTATTTGATCTTTTATCCACTCTTTTTTTTCTGTTCTTTCATTCACTCCTTTATATTCAATCCAACTACCTACTCTCAGTTTGTCTATTTCCATTTTTCAAATCTTATATTTCATAACAACCATTAATGTAACCATTTTTTATCTTATAATTGTATTTTTTGTGACATATAATAAGCTACTAGTGAAATAACACTTAACATTCTTTCATTTTAGTATCCCTATCACAAATAAATCACACTTAAATTTAATACAATAAATAAGTACACTTGAAGATAATTAAGAATTAGCTTTCTTTTCCTTTTTTTATAAAACTATTTATCGCTATTATCGTTTTTAATTAATAACATAGCAACTTATTAATGAGGATTCCATTTCCATATAATGGGGTAGCAAACAAACCTATTATTTGGTGTATTTAATTGAATTTTTACTACACATAAATCCCTTTATGACAACTTACAAAAACCTACTTAAAAAACATAGAGTCAAAATAATCTGGAGTCCTATACTGGTTTTAATATTCGTTATTTGTGAAACTACTCAGCCATACTTTATGTCACTAATTATTGATCAGGGAATTATGGTTAATGATTGGACAACGATAACTAAAGTAGGAATTGCAATGATTGGTATATCTCTAATTAGTTTAGTGGCTAATCTTTTAAATATATATATATCGTCACAAGTCTCTGTACAGTTTGGAACTGATTTGCGCAATCAACTTTTCAATAAAATACAAACTTTTTCATTAAAAGATATTGATCAATTTCAACCTTCTACCTTAATCACTCGACTAACAAATGATATTTCTATGATTCAACGGGTGGTATTAATGTTATTGCGTATTTTTTTAAGGGCACCTTTAATGTTAATTTTTGCATTTTTATTTATTATAAAAATTAATCCAAGCTTATCTATTATTGTACTTATTGGAATTCTAATTTTAGCTATTTCTATTGCTGTTATCTTAAAGTTTGCTTTTCCTTTATTTACAAAAACACAAGAAAAACTAGACCAACTAAACCGCGTTATTCAAGAGAACTTAAACAACATACGGGTCGTAAAAGCATTTGCTAAAGAAGAGGTTGAAATAAACAAATTTCAAAAGAGTAATATTCAACATAGAGATGTTATTCTTAAAGCTTGGGATATTCTAGTTTGTGCGTACCCTTTAATGCAACTCATTATCAACACCTCTATTATTGTTGTATTATGGATTGGAGGCAATAGAGTAATGAATGACCACATGCAAGTAGGAGAACTAATTGCCATCATTAATTATTTTGTACAAATACTAATGGCTTTAATGATGCTTTCATTTACTATCATGGGGTTTGCTAGAGCAATGGCCTCATCGAAACGAATAAAAGAGGTTCTCCACTTTACTCCATCTATTGTAGATAACACAAACAATAATAACCAACAAATTTGTAAAGGAAGTATTGAATTTAGAGAAGTTAATCTACACTACTCAAACGAAGACGAGGGAGTCTTGAATGAGGTGTCATTTTATATCACCCCAGGTGAAACAGTAGCTATAGTAGGTGCTACAGGTTCTGGAAAAAGCTCACTACTTAATCTGATTCCAAGATTATATGATGCTACTTCGGGTGATATATTTATAGATGGTAAGAAAATAAAAGACTACTCTAAAAAAGCACTGCGTGACCAAATAGGTGTTGTGTTTCAAGTCAATGATTTATTTACAGGATCAATAGCAGAAAATCTTCGATGGGGTAATCTAAATGCATCACAAGAGGAACTAGAAAAAGCAGCAAAAATGGCAGAGGCTCATAGTTTTATTTTAGACTTAGAAAAGGGTTACGAAACTCAAATAGGTCGTGGTGGTATAAACCTTTCGGGAGGACAAAGACAACGAATTTGTATTGCTAGAGCACTTTTAAGTCAACCTAAAATACTACTCTTAGATGATTGTACAAGTGCGGTGGATGCAAGTACAGAAAAAAAGATCTGGAGAAACTTAAGTTATAGAAATAATGATATGACCACATTAATTGTAACACAGCGTATCCACACTCTTAATGCTGTGCATAGGGTAATTGTTATGGATGAAGGAACTGTAGTAGCTTTTGATACTCCTCAGAAATTGATAAAAACATCTAAAGCTTATCAAGAATTATTCTATTCACAAATTAATATAAACTCATAAAATTCAGAGTTTTAAATATATGACACAAAAGAACAAGCCACAAAACAGTAAGAAAACAATGCTAAGACTTTTTTCTTATTTATCCAAAGAAGAGAAAACTTTGCCTTTAATAGTTGTTCTTTTAATTTTGAATATTGTTTGTACTTTAGCGACTTCTTATTTATTAAGACCTTTAATAAATGACTATATTCTCCCGAAAAAATTCAATGAGTTTCCTTTTATATTAACTCTTTTAGGGAGTGTTTACTTTCTTGGTGTTCTTGTTGTATTTTGGCAAAATAGACTATTAGTACATTTAGGACAAAATACTATAACCAAATTAAGACAAGAACTTTTTGAAAAAATGGAAAGACTTCCCATTCATTTTTTCGATAAACATAAACATGGTGACTTAATGAGTCGATATACTAATGACATGGATCGAATTAGTGAAGTCTTAACAGATAGTTTAGCTGACTTATTTGTTAGTATCCTGATGCTCATTAGTATTTTTACAATTATGCTCTATATCAGTCCATTGCTTACATTAATTGTATTTATAACAATTCCGTTGATGTTTTTAGCCGTTCAAAAAATAGTAAAACGAAGTCGATTATATTTCCAAAATCAACAAAAAAGCATGGGGGAATTAAATGGGTATATTGAAGAAATGATTGGTGGAAGTTCCGTTATCAAGGTCTTTAACCATGAAGAAAAAGTAAAAAAAGATTTTCGGGAGTTAAATAATAAGCTGAATGATGAGTCTGAAAAAGCCCAACTATATTCTGGAATGATGATGCCATTAATGCAAAACTTCAACACATTAAACTATGTTTTTATAACCGTTATTGGTGCTTCATTAGCTATAACTCAACGACTTGATGTAGGCGGTTTAGCCTCATTCATTCAATACTCTAGACAATTTGGAGGTCCTGTTAATCAGCTAGCTACCTTATACAACAATTTACAGTCAGCTTTAGCTAGTGCAGAACGTGTGTTTGCATTATTAGATAGTGAACCTGAATTAAAAGATGGCAGAAACACCATATCCATTGAACCTATTAAAGGAACATTAGATTTTGAAAATGTTGTTTTTGGTTATACACCTGATAAAACCATATTAAAAGGAATCTCTTTTCATGTACCTGCAGGAAATAAAATAGCTTTAGTTGGACCAACAGGTGCTGGAAAAACGACTATATTTAATCTCCTTCCTCGTTTTTATGACATCAATGCAGGTGATATAAAAATAGACAATCAGTCTATATATAAAATTAAAAGAAAGGAATTAAGACAAAATATCACATTAGTCCTTCAAGATACTCATCTGTTTTCAGGTACTATAAAAGAGAACATACGTTATGGAAACCCTTCCGCTACCGATTGTGAAATTATTGAAGCAGCTAAATTAGCTACAGCACATTCTTTTATATCCACCTTGCCACAAGGATATAATACCCAATTAGAAAATGACGGAAGTAATTTAAGTCAAGGACAAAGACAACTTTTAAATATTGCTCGAGCTACTATTGCAAATCCTCAAATTCTACTTTTAGATGAAGCTACTAGCAATATTGACTCTCAAAGCGAAAGACTTATTCAAAAAGGACTTAATCGCCTAATGGAAGGGAAAACCACACTTATTATTGCTCATAGGCTATCTACCGTTCGAAATGTCGATAAGATACTTGTAATTGAAAACGGGCAAATTGTAGAGGAAGGAAATCATGAGGAGTTAATTGCCAAAAAAGGAGTTTATGAATCACTATACAAAGAGCAATATTTTAATGGAAATCCGATAATCTAGCGTTAAATAAAAAAGAGGAATAAAATTCCTCTTTTCTATTTCTATTTTGAATTAATTATTCATTATAAACCAAACGAACATTATCAACCCAAAGTGAGTTTCCAGGAGAACCAATATAAGCACCTCCATGACTAGAAGCAAACTGCAACAATAAATGAGTGGGTGTTTCATCTTCATCTGCCCATCCTACTTCTTGCACTAATACATTTTCCCCTTTGCTATTAATAGTGTATCTGTCTGTTTCTTGTAATCCCATCATACTCTCAACATAAAAAGGACTTTTTGATATGTCACCATACATAATAGTATTTGTAGAATCATTAATCCAATCTTTTGTTGATCCATAATAGACCTCAACCATAGTCCCTATTCGCTTTGCAAATACATTGCCTTTTTCATCCTCCCATCTTTTTTGAAGAAGCAACATAACAATAGGGCGATCTTTTCCATCTACATCCGTGATTCGACCAAAACCTGTTGCTCGAATTCTATTAGGACGATCGGCTAAACGCACTTTATAATCATATTGTAATGCCGTAGGTTTTTTAGTAAAAGGAATCCCCATTTGAAGATTTTTATCAGGGTCTTTTGTCCCTGTTATAGGTTCATGCATTTTTCCTAAATACATAGAACCAGAAGCTAGAACAGTAATATCTAGCAACCCTAAAACTTTCACACTTTCCATACGAGTATCTAATCGAGCACAATATCCATTATCTCTTTTTTCAGGGAAAACAGAAACACTCGTTTTAGTTACTCCCATAACACGTGCCATTACATTTGATGTAGCCCAAGGAGAACCTCCTTTATTTTCATAGGCATCGTTACCCACTATTTTTTCTGTTGGGCCTATAGCAAAAACCTGTTGTGTCTTTCCTCCTATCACTCCAGACTCTTTAATTTCTCGCGTAATCCATTGATTCATATCACCAAAGGGGATTTCCTCCACTCTTGGTTGTGCTTTTAATCCAATACATAAAAACAGTATTAGACTTAACCCTAACAAACGATTTAATTGTGTATTACTCATCTATACCTTTATTTATAGTTTATAATTCCATTGTTCTAGAGCATAGCTCCAGTTTTTTTCAACTAAGTCAACTGTTCGATCATTATATTTATAAACATTCTTTTTATATCCTTTCTTTTTATCCAAGTAATTCTTTATCGAATTCTCAGCCGATTCAAAACCAGGAATACTCAACAGATTATAGATTTCTTTTGTAATCTCCAAAGGATTATTTTCAAAATCCTCAAATTTCATTTCATATAAATTCCCCTCGGGTATTAGTCCCTTTTCAGATTCATAGGTATGATACATTTGCGAATAAATAGATAATATATTCTGTTCTAATTCTGCATCTGATATATTTTGAAGCTTAAGAGGCTGTATAGTATTCGTAAAAAAACTACGTGTTGACTCAAATACCGTATATGGATTTCGCACAAGATAGATAAACTTCGCATTAGGAAACATCTCTAACAGCTCTTTTATACGAGCTGTATGTGGCGGATTTTTACTTAAAAACTGACTTCCCTTAGTATTCCATAATGATATTTTTATCAGCTTAATAAAAACATCCTTAAAGACTTGTAACTCTTGTTCCGTTGCCTTTTCAAAAGTTAAAAATCGATCAGCATACTCTTGTTGGTATTTAGGAAGAAACCAAAAGTTATAATAGGTATAAGGCATCATATTACTTAGAGCAAACTCTTCCTCTTGAGGAAGGTCTACAGCCAACTCCATATTATCAGTCGGTCTCTTATTTGGCATTAACCAACTCATTGTCTTCTTAAAAAAGGGTTGTCCCCACAACATCAAATGAGGAAAAACAGTTTGATAAGTTGTATTATATCCAAAATGATTATCACATGAAAACACATTATGTACAAAAGTTGTTCCACTTCTCCAATGCCCTATTATAAAAACAGGATCATGTTCTAAAGGCTGCCCCTCCAATCTTTTCTTATATCTATTATCTTGAATAGAACTCAATGGAGAAAGGATGTTACAAATAGCTTTAGTTAATCTATATTTACCTTTATAACCAGGGTCTACCACTCGATTTTCTAAGATAGCATTGAAAGTCTTTCTATCTGCACCCACCAACGTGTTAATTGGAAGTTTATCAAATTCTAATAATCCCATACTTTTACACTTTATATTTAATCTATTAATCGAATAGCTAACCCTTGTCGGTCTAATTCTTTTACAACACGTTTTAATAAATCAATATCTTGTGCTGTTTTTGCTAATTTAGACAAACTAAGTTCAGGAACACCATCACTAGTAGATTCTAAATCTTGATTTTTCACTTCACCTAAAATCATACCAACAGCACTTGTGTTGTTTGTGATTGGATCGATTAAAATAAAGGCTCCTGTTGATTTATTTTTTAGATAAGGATCAAAAAACAGCTCTTTAGCTGAAGAAAAAACAACTTTACCTATTTCATTCAATGACAAAGCATCTACTCTAGATTGCTCCATTGTATTAACATCTACTTGGTATTTTATTTGATCTATAGTAGCTCGACTCAAATTTGTAGTTTGCTTAATAAAAAACTGCTTAGTTGTATCCATTGGTTCTTCATCCATCCAAACTAACATTGAATCAAAATTACGCCCTATAGAGGGTTGATTGTTAGGATGAACTAACATATCCCCTCGAGAAACATCTATCTCATCTTCTAGAGTAAGAGTAACCGATTGCGGAGCATAAGCATAATCTAACTCGCCATCATAAGTAACAATACTCTTAACTTTAGACTTCACACCTGAGGGTAACGCCATAATTTCATCTCCCTTACGTATAACTCCAGAAGCTATCTTTCCAGAAAAACCTCTAAAATTAAGATTGGGACGCAACACATATTGAACAGGAAATCTAAAATCAGCTAAATCAATGTTTTCATCAATAGTTATGTTTTCAATAAAATCTAATAATGATTCCCCTTTATACCAAGGAGTTCTTTCTGATTTCTCCACCACATTATCCCCATCTAAAGCAGATAGTGGAATACAACAGATATTAGGAAGATTTAAAGG
>JAAYSY010000104.1 GCA_012518235.1 Bacteroidales bacterium | reverse complement strand
TGTTGTGGTTATTTTTGACATTTTAAATTTACTTTTATAAATTAATCTAGGATGAATAAACAAAATCTAAATGAGATGCTCAAATTACTGATTGTGATTTTTCTAAATTAAAGTGGATTTATAAAGGGTCATCCTCAAAAAAAAGATTAACCCCAAAAACAAAACACGAACTTTTATCTAGCTATTTCTAGAATCAATAGTAAGTAAACCGAGAAACATATTATATAATATAAGGACATAAAAAAAGCCCTATTATTAGGGCTTTCTTATACGAATGTGATCCAGGAGGGATTCGAACCCCCGACCCACGCCTTAGAAGGGCGTTGCTCTATCCAGCTGAGCTACTGAACCATCATTTTTGCTATTGCGTTGCAAAGGTACATCTTTTTATTCAAAAACAAAATAATCAGCTATTTTTTATTTAAAATAAAAACAGCAAGTATAAAATGAGATAAACTTTCAAGGTATTACCAACCAAAAGGGATACCTAGTAAATACCATGCAATAAAAGTAAAAGTCCATACTAGCATTATGATCATAGAGTAAGGGCCAATATATTTCATTAACGACCAATACCCTATTCTGTTATTATACCTATGTATATAAGTCAAAACCAATGGGAGATAAAACATAAAAGGGGTCAGCGCATTAGTTGAGCTATCTCCTATACGATAAGCTACTTGCGTAACCTCTGGAGATATACCCCAATTAGAAAATATTGGTATAAATAAAAAAGACAATAAAGTCCACTTTTCTATTGCTGAGACCATAAATAAATTCATCACAGCCACAAAGAAGATAAATAATAAAAGTGTAGTTAATGGAGCAAATTGTATCGAACTAAAAAAAGAACTACTCCTTAATAATATATACTTATCTATATGAGAATAACTAAATAAGGCAAACATCTGTGATGCAAAAAACACAATAATTAAATAGTTACCTAACCATTGAAATGACTGTGTTAACCCTGTAACTACATCCTTTTCTTTTCTATATACTCCCATACTTACCCCGTAAGTAATACCCATTAACGCTATACCTAAAGAAATAATAAAAAGAATTCCCATGATGAACGGAGAACGAATTAAACTCCCACTTACTCCTCTCAAAATACCATAAGATGAAAAAGTACTCCATAAAACAGCAAAGAAATAGATTCCTCCTACTAAAAAAGAAAATGAAAGAGATCGTTTTTCTTTCCTATTTATAGATTTATACTCTACAAGCTCTTCATTAAAAGTTCCCAATTTAGGAAGCAACCATTTCTTAGTTAAGAAGTAAATTACAGCTGTTATTGGAATTACTGAAAACGCCATAAATAAAGAGTTACACATGGGACCTATATACTGAGTGGATACACCAGAAAACTCAGCTGCACTCTGTGTAATACGCGCAATTAAAGGGTCCATAGTACTTAATACAACATTAGCACTATAGCCACAGGCAACAGAAACATAAGTCATAATAACTCCTGCAATAGGATGAAGTCTTACAGCTATAAACAATGCAGCAGATAAAGGTATTAAAAGTATATATCCAGCATCACCTATAACATTTGACAAAACTCCCACAAGAATTAGACTCAACATTACCCCTCTTTGAGGTGTTCTGTCTCTTAAAACAAAACGCAAACAAACATCCAGCAAACCAGCATGTTGAGCTATGCCAATACCAATCATTGACACCAGCACCATTCCAAGTGGAGCAAAACCAGTAAAATTTGTAATAACATGTCGAAGAAACCAGCGAATTCCTTCAGGATTTAATAAGTTTTGTATTCGAAGTACCTCTCCTGTTTCTGGATGAATAACGGACAAACCATACAAACTGCCCAACCAAGAACAAATAACAATTACAACTCCTAATAAAAAATAAAAAGTTGCAGGATGTAAACTGTTTTTCTTAAGCTTCATCTGGTTCTAAATTGTCTAAATCTATTATACGTAATTCAAGGGCTCTAACTACTAATCGAGTAGCATTAATCCCCCCTTTAGAACCATCTTCAAATAAACGATTCACCAAATCACTCTGCCTTTTCTCTAAAGATTTTACACCAAAAGGCATTCCTTTTAAATTGGCTATCATCTCTTTAGTATAGCCTAAAGCAAGATGACGAAGAAATCGCTCATCATATTCATCAATATCAAAACTTATTATAGCTTCTTGTCGCTTTGTTTCATTATTTACAGATTTTTTAAATCGTTCGATAATTCGCTGTAATATAGGATAGTTAAAAACAAGTTGTTTGCCATTCATTAAAGCTTGCACATCTGTTTGAGTTAATAGCTCACCTGTTTTTAATATTATTCCATCCGCTCCAGCTTCTAACACATCAACCCAAAGTTTTTCATTTAGAACTTCACCAGTAAAAACCAACACTTTTACTTCTGTATAATTTTGAGTTAACTTGCGACAGATGTCAACCCCTGCTGTAGTCGATCCACCTAACCCTAAATCTAATAACACTAAATCTGGAACTTGAGTATTCATTAAAGCCCAAAATTCAGATTCATTCATTGCAGTACCAATAATTTCAGCATTAGGTATTTCATGCCGAAAAATTTCTTTGGTTCCCTTCAATTCTAATTTAACGTCCTCAACAATAATCACACTGAACTTATCCTTCATATTCATGTTTATCATATTTACCGTTTAGGAAGAGTAAACACTATACAATCCCCTCCTTTTTTGTTTTTTATAGCCTCTATTTTACACCCTCTTCTTCCAATATACTCTTCCTGTTCACGAATAATTTGTTTACATAATAAATACTCTATCCCTATATTTTTAGAAGAAGTTTCTTTTATCCTATTTAATTGAGGGTAAAATAAAGTTCGCAATTCTTCTTCTGTTCTATCTTGTCTTTCATCTATTAAAACAAACTCGATAAACTGTTCTTTTTCCATTGCTTTTAGCCAAAGTGTTCCGCTCTTCGTATTACACAAAGAAGCATCTATTAGATTAGCAAATAAATATTCTAACTGGTTTTTATCTCCAATTATTTCTTCAGAGAGTTCATCAACATATAAAATAATAGACTCCGCATTAGATAGATCTGATTTTCTTTTATTAAAGTAATCAGAAGCATACCCTAGCAAATCATTTACAGGTATAACCTTTCTTCTAAAGGTAATCTCCTCTAATTGTTTATTTGCCCACTTGCTTAATAAGCTAAAAATATCTTTATAAAAAATCACTAATTCATCAATATCCGATATGATACTAACCTCCCTTTTCTCATCAATATCTTTTGACTGTAAGTGATTTACTAACTGCCTAATTTTATTAGGATAATATATAGTTTCATGTTTTAGGGTGGATAGACAATTGTCTAACACCATATTTTGAACATGCAAGACACCTTCTTCCCATAAAGCACGTTGGGTTTCCTCTTGTGCCGATTCAATATCTCTATATCGATTAGCTAATTTTACTATTGCATTAAATACAACAATAGCTAAGTAACTAGTCATCAACTCCAATAATACTTCATCTGCTTCCTGAAGCCTACCCTCTTTCTTCTCCATATAAAAAACACCAACTTTTTGATGAATTTCTCCTGCATCAATCCATAAAGGCAATACATATTTACCATCCTTAATAATTTTTCTCTCAGAGAGATAACATTCATCAATTTCGTTTATCCACTCCTTTTTAGAAGGATTAAAGGAGTACTCTAATTTTCTAGTAGTCTCATTATATACTGCAAGACCTATTCTATCAATGGAAAACAAATCATTGATTACAGTAAAAGACTGTGTAGTTAATTGTTGTGGAATTAATTTTATTGTCTCCTCTTCACGTTGTAACATATCTCCCTCATCTATAGGTATTGATGAAGCTAATAAAAAATTTTTGTGAATTTCTAATAACTGTTCTAAATTCCAGCGATAAATTAACCGCTTACGTATATATACAAAGTAATAGGCAACCCCCATCAATAAAGGAAAAAGTAGAATCAGAGTAATCCCCATTACTTTTCCGCTACGTGATCGCTCCAGCTCCTTACAATACTTATCTAATGTAGAGTCAACACCAAGCATTTTATATAATTTAGTAAAAGCCTCATTGTTATACTGGTATCCATCCCAGTCTTTAAGAGCCATAAAAGCCACAGCAGCTTCATTTCGAACATCTAAAATGGTATGATAATCTGTTTCAAAGCCCACATTCCACCAATCCAACTCTGCAGGATACTTATTAGAGTATAAAGTTAACGGTCTAAAACGAGTAGAAGAATACTTTTTATGATGGGTATTTAATAAATCTAGAACTACTTGGACATAAGTTAATGCTTTTTCATATTCTAAGTCCACATTAGCATAAAACACCGAGTCAGCATAGTTTGCCGCTTCTTCTAATAGATCTTTTGATTTATTAGATAAAGCAACGACCTTTTCTTCTTGATTCAAACTAGTTTTATTAGATAATAAAGATGGCTCTAAGTGTGAGTACAAATCATCATATTTTGAAAAGTCCAATGAGTTGGACAACAAACTAAAAGGTAAAAAAAGAAAACCCATAAAAATAAGCATACGCTCTATTCCACGTGGAAGTCGAAAGTAAAACCTACTACCCTTTCCTTTCTTACTCTCAACACCAAACACACACACACTAAATTGATTACTAGTCTTTCGATATTTCTCAATAATTCCTTTACAATTCATCAAACCAAAGCCACTTCCTTTTAAGCTTTTAAGTTTTTCTTTGTTCTCTAATTCATTCATACCGATAGCTTGTGCATCATAAATTTTCTCATGCATAATTTGATGCACATCATCTTGAGACAAACCAATACCTGTATCTGATACTGTAATTTCTATATAAGTGTCCTTTTCCACACTTTCTAAGCGAATAGTTCCTCCTTCAGGTGTATATTTTCTAGCATTATCTAAAAGGGTGTTTATCATAAATAGAGTTAAAGCCCTATCTCCCCTTACCCAACTCTCAGTTTGTCCGACTATAAATGTTTGTTGTTTTAACTCAAACCACTTAGCACCTTTACTAACAAGATCAAAGACATCCTTCAATGAAAAACTCTCAATATTAAGATTAATAACTCCTTGTTTAATTTGAATCCAAAGTGAAAGGATTTCATTATACTCATTTATCCGCACAGCTAACTCCTCAATATACTCATACTTTCCTTTGCGTATTTGCAGATTATCAAAAAAATAGGGTTCCTTAAGCTTATTAATTTCATTTATAATTCTATCTATATAAGGATGGATTCCATCTACAACAGCTAAACAAGCTTTTTTATTAATATTCTCTCGCACATTTTTAGCTATTCGCTGTTCATAAACATACCTTTCTTTATCTAACAGCTTATATTCCTCACCTAAAATAAAAAAAAGCAAACTATTTTCAATACTCCAAGCTAAATAAGGAATGACTATAGAGAGTAATGCATATTGTTCCTTACTTATTTTAAGGTTTGTGTAAACCTCTAATACACCTATTCTTTTCCTTTCTTGTGTAGATTCATTCAGATTAAATGAAGTTTTGAAACAACCTTTTAATGAAGTACTTTCTTTCTCAGAAAAAAAACTAGAATCATAATACTCCAAGCTCCCCATCTCATTTTTCAATCCGATGCGTAAAGCCACCACATCAATTATTTGATTGAAAGGAGTAATTAATTGTTTCAATAAAAAACCAGCTAATTCATTATTGCTTTTTGACTCGGTTAATACAATAGATGTTATTTTTTTACACAGTTCCAAAATGACTTGTAAATGATTGACGTATTCAGCGTTTCTTCGTTGACTTCTTTTATAGAAAAAAACAAATAAAACAATGGTTATGATCGCAACAATTAAAGCAATAAAAAGAATTATATTTAAATTCTTTTCTTCCTTTTTTAAGCCATCATAGCGACTTTCTATTTCCCTATCTTGGCGTGTATAATTTAAGATATCCAAATAAATATTTCTATTGAAATCTGAAGCCCGCTTATTCCCTAATCCAGCATATGTAAAACTCAATTGCTCTCTAATTCTTGCAATCCACTCAGGCACAGTTAATAAGTTTTCTTTTATCCACATTATTTCAGGGTAAGTACCTGCAATAATAGTTGAGTCATAACTTTTCAAAGAATCAAAGTGTCCTGATAAATGATGCTTTTCATAATATTGTTGATGGTGTAAATTCACTCTATCTAAAGCCTTTGATAAAGTATCTAAAGCAAATTCATATTCCCCTTTTACATTCAATAACTCTCCTATAGTTACATAAGCACCAGCTATTTGGTATGAATCTTTTTTTGATTTAAATAATTCAAGAGCTTCTTGAGATAGACGTAAAGGAAGACTTTCGTTTATATCATATCCTAACTGCTTAAAAGCTGAATTACGCCATTCAGCATAAAATCGATAGTCAGAAGGGCGAACCATTAATTGGGATAAACCCTCTAATGAACTCGCAATAAAAAAAGGATAATTATTTTTAGAAGCTATAAACCAAGTAAAAAACAACTCATCAAAACTCAATAATTTAATTTGGTCTGCATACTCGCCATCAACTAATTGGGTTATTCCTTTGATATAATGATAACATAGCTCTTGAGATTCATCTTTATATTTTTCATGCTCTAATGCCCAAAACTTATTCGATTCCACCCCCTCTTCGTACTCTTTAAGAGCCTTGCCTGCTTCTTCTTGCTGCTGCAAATAAAAATGATAGATAGTCGTTACAAAATAGAACTCGCTATAAGCATAAAATAAGCGTAAACGTTCATTTTTTTCAACAAATACAGTATAATCCTCTTCTATTTGTTTCATGCGCTGCAAAGCACTATTCCTAAAATCATAAAACTCTTTATTTCTTCCTGTTCGCTGATAAATTTTCATGTGTCCTATGTCAGCTATTAAGAGTTCTATTTCATTCTTTGTTGTAACATATGTTTTTTTATGCCAACGTAAAGCCTCTTCAAAATCCATCTGCATAAAAAAATAAAAGCCCAAATGATTACATGCCTCGGCTTTTCCTAGATCGTAATAATTCACTTTTTGATAGGCTTCTAAAGCATAAACATAGGAGGAGTCAAGGTCACGATAACGAAATGAATAAGATTTGTTATTTAGAGAATCTATTTCTCGTACTTCATGAGTTGGAGCAATACCTATGCAAGAGAACTGTAAAAACAATCCTACAAAAAGGATAAAAACATGCAGATAATTTCGACTCATGCTATTGTATCTTTGCTTGGACCTAACTTATAAAACAAATCTAATCATATTTTCTGATTGCATCTACAGAATCAAAGAGTCTTTTCCCTTGATTATATTCGTATATAAGAATAAAATATCATTATCTTTAGCTGTATAGATCAAAGGTATACCTATCTAATACATAATATTTTATCATATACAATTTGTATGGTTAATTCTAAGAGAACTTTTTAATTGAATAAGTTCTTTATATTTGATTTTAGAATTTATACCTTTGTGGCTAAAATAAACAGTAGTAATAACTATTATCAAAATGAGCACCAACACACCTTTTAGCGTTTTCTCGGGAACTAATTCCAGATACCTAGCAGAAAAAATTTGTGATAACCTTAATTGTTCTCTAGGTCAAATGAACGTTAACCATTTTGCAGATGGAGAATTTGCAGTTTCGTATGAAGAGTCTATTCGAGGCTCTAATGTTTTTCTAGTTCAATCTACTTTTCCCACATCGGATAATTTAATGGAACTTCTTTTAATGATAGATGCAGCCAAAAGAGCATCTGCTAAAAGCATTGTTGCCGTTATACCTTATTTCGGATGGGCTAGGCAAGATAGAAAAGACAAACCTCGTGTTTCAATTGGAGCCAAACTAGTGGCCGATTTACTAGCAGTTGCTGGAGTAGACCGAGTAATTACAATGGATTTACATGCTGATCAAATTCAAGGATTTTTTAATATCCCTGTTGATCACCTATATGCTTCCTCTGTATTTCTTCCCTATATTGAATCCTTAAAACTAGACAACCTTGTTATTGCAACTCCTGATGTAGGAGGATCAAAAAGAGCAAACACCTATTCTAAATATTTAGGAGTTCCTTTAGTTCTTTGTAATAAAACTAGAATCAAAGCTAATGAAGTTGCTGAAATGCAAATTATTGGTGATGTAAAAGGTAAGAATGTTGTTTTAGTTGATGACATTGTTGACACTGGTGGAACAATAACCAAGGCAGCTAATATTATGGTTAATGAAGGAGCTGTATCTGTTCGTGCTATTGCCAGTCATTGTGTTATGTCCGATCCTGCTTCTGAAGTTGTTGAAAAATCAGCCTTAACAGAAATGGTATTTACAAATAGTATTCCTTATTTTAAAAACTGTAAAAAAGTTAAACAGCTAAGTATTGCAGCTATGTTTGCTGAAACCATTAGACGCGTATTAAGCAATGAATCTATAAGTACACAATATATTGTATAATCTTTACAATAATAAATAAATCTAGAACAAATAGGAAGGGGTTATTTTATAAAATAACCCCTTCCTATTTTAAATTTATTCTTTTCACCTTTTATTCTAAAACAAAAAAAACTAAAATAAGTTCATTTAAAATAAAACAAGAGTGGCTCACACCACTCTTGTTTTGACAAATAATTAAATAAACCCTATAATAATTAATTTGCCAAAATTTCACTATCTTCTTCCTTAGGTAACCAACTATTTACCAACTCACGATTAGCCTCAACCCAATCTTTAGCTGATTGAAGATCATTATTTCCATCTTCAAGAGTTGCCATAACAGAACTGATTTGTTCATCTGTAAATTTCACATTACTTAAAAACTCAGCAACAAAAGGTTGTTCTTCACTAAATCCTTTACGAGTTACTATCTGAATTTGCTCAGCATCACCATACACATTCTTAGGATCATCTAATAGTTTAATGTCAAAACGAGAAAACATCCAGTGTGGAGTCCATCCTGTTACAACTACCCATTCATTATTATCTATGGCTCTTTTTAAAGTAGCAGTCATAGCCGCACCACTAGAAGTTAACAAGTTAAAATCTAACTCGTAAGCAGGAATTGCAGCATCAGTAGCTTTCATTATACCAGCCCCTGCATCAATTCCAACAATTTCTCCTTTGAATTTATCTTTATGCTCATTAAGTTCTTCAATAGAACTGATAGGAACATAACTAGGAACAACTAATCCAATTCGTGCTTGATCATAGCTTACTCCAATAACCTCTAATGATTCACCATATTGTTCCATATAATCATGATGTGTTACTGGCATCCAAACATCCATAAACGCATCAGCATTTCCCCGTGAGAGAGATGCAAAAATAGGAGCAATATCAGCATTCATTAAATTTACATCGTACCCTTTTTCTTCTAATACGACTTTAGCTACATGAGTCATAGCAATACCTTCAGCCCAATTAGCGTATGCTAAATTAATTTTATTCTTTGAATTTCCACCTCCACAGGAAGCTATTAAAATTCCAAACACTAAAAGTAAAGCTATCTTTTGTATTATATTCATAATTTTCATAATTATTAAAATCCTTATTTTTTATCTTTTTTACCGTTCTTTGTTTGAGCCATTCCTTGTGTTATTCTATCTAGTATTATAGCTAAAATAACCACAGCAATCCCTCCTTCAAAACCTAATCCAATCTCCATTTGTGTAATACCCTTCAACACAATTTCACCTAGTCCTCCTGCTGCAATCATTGCTGCAATAACTACCATAGAGAGAGATAACATTATTGTCTGATTTACTCCAGTCAGTATAGTTGGCAAGGCTAAAGGTAATTGCACCTTTAATAACAATTGGGAAGTAGTAGAACCAAAAGAACGAGTTGCCTCGACAATATCTTCTGGCACTTGTCTTATACCTAAACTTGTTAAACGAACCACAGGAGGCATCGCAAATATAACTGTAGCAAATGCTCCAGGAACCGATCCTAAACCAAAAAATAGTACTGCAGGAATTAAGTAAACAAAAGCAGGCATGGTTTGCATAAAATCCAGAACAGGTCGAAGCATTTTATCAGCTCGATCACTATTTCCAGCCCAAATACCTAAAGGTATACCTATAATTAAAGCAATACATGTTGATGAAAGAACTAATGCTAATGTATCCATTGTTTCTTTCCAATACCCCATAAAGTATATTAATAAGAGTCCCAATAAAGTAAAAACCGAAACACCTTTTCCTGATTTAAACCAAGCTAATACTACAAGTAGTAAAATGATTATATAAAATGGAATACCAAAAAGGATATGTTGAAATCCATCAATAAAACCACCTATTCCTGTATTTAGCGCATCAAAAAATGGGGAGAAATTTTCTGTAAGCCAATTGATGGCTATTTCTATATATTTACCAATATTTATCATGATTCTTGTGAGTTTTGGATTATTTCCTCTATTTCTGTCTTCTCTTTACCTGTCATCTCAATAACTAACCAATGAAGAGGAATCAGACCTAATACTTTATTATTATCATCAACAACACAAATAGGTGAATTGGTTTTAGTCATTAAAGGCAATAAGTCTTCTATTACCGTATCAGGAGTAACAGAAAGATTATCAGTACGGATTGCAGATTCTATACTGCGCACATTATCTCGTCGTAATTTCACCATATCTTTTAATCTTACTTCACCAATCAGAACTCCACTATTATCAATAACAGGTAGTCTAGTTAGATTTTTCGAACGCATCTTACGAATAATAACTGCAGGACCCTCTTTAGGAAATCTACCTAAAATTGGATTTTCAAGCATAATTGAATTTGCTGATACAACTTTACTTCGATCTACACTTTCAACAAAATCCTTAACATAATCATTTGCAGGCTCTGTTAAAATCTCCTCAGAAGTACCTACTTGTACTATTTCACCATCACGCATAATAGCAATTCGATCTCCTAGCTTAATGGCCTCATTTAAATCGTGAGTAATGAAAACTATTGTTTTTTTCATTTTTTGCTGTAAAGCCAATAGCTCGTCTTGCATTTGTACACGTATCAATGGGTCTAGTGCTGAGAAAGCCTCATCCATAAGTAAAACTTCAGGATTATTCGCTAAAGCACGAGCTAAACCAACACGTTGTTGCATTCCACCAGATAATTCACTAACCATCTGTTCTTCATACCCTTCGAGTCCAACAAGCTTCATACTCTCTAAAGATTTTTCTTTTCGTTTATCTTTATCTACTCCTTGTAGCTCTAATCCAAAACCTATATTACTTAATACAGTACGATGAGGTAATAATCCAAAATTTTGGAAAACCATTGCTAACTCCTCACGACGAACTCGTAATAACTCTTTATCAGTAGCAGATGATATATCTACTCCATTTATTAGAATTTCACCATGAGTAGGTTTTATTAATCGATTAATGCAACGTAAAAGTGTAGATTTTCCACTTCCAGAAAGTCCCATAACCACGAAAATCTCACCTTCATTAATTGTAAGGTTAGCATCTTGTACCGCTATGGTACAACCTGTAGTTTTAAGAATTTCACTCTTACTTTTCCCCTCTTTGAGCTGACGATAAGCACGTTGCTTCTCCTTCCCAAAGATAAGGTATAAATCTTTTATTTCTATTTTAGTCATACGTTGTATGTATTAATTTCTTATTTGTATTTCTTTTTATGTACACGATTAAAAATAATAACCGATATTTAAATTAAGTCGAGCACTCCAAGAGTTAGAGGCTCCACCTTCTGCAAAAGCATTAGTCCATTCTTCACCCAGCCAAGCATGATTTTTCCCTAAAGCATAATCTAAATAAGTATAAATAGGACCCATTGATAATAGCACTCCAGTTACATTCTGGTAACTATCTTTCATTCCTGTGACTCTTTTGTGCATCATGCTAAAATCGTTATAAACCGTTATATCATCTAATATCCCTTTGTTAATTGGAAAATTATAAGATAATCCAACAATATAAGTATCAGCTTTTGTTGCAACATTATAATTAGCACCATAAGCTGCCATCTCAACCCAATCAGCATTCTTGTCTGGATTAGGTATTAAATTACTACCATTTTCATCCATAGGATCAACTATAAACTCACTGTTCTTATGTGACATGTTATAAGTTGTATATTGAGTTTTTAGTCCCCATCCTTTATAACTTAATAAATAGTGGAGAGCAAACGCTGAACGATGGGCTGTTTTCTCAGTATCAATATTATATATACCTCCTATCTGTGCAGATCCTCCTATTTCATGCTTTACATTGTCTCCCCAACGATAAATAGCTTGTAAGTTACCTTGATTAACTTCTTTATTTCTACCAGCAATATCATATCCATAACGAGAAGCAGAAATTCCTTTATTAGAATGGAAATCATTTATATCTGAATTCTTATAAAAAGCTAATGATATCTCCCAGTTCTTCTGATCATTATATATATACTTAATTCCCATATCTGCATCATCTTCTAAACCTAAATAATAATTAATATTAAAAAAGAAATTATTAGCAGTATATGGCATAATACCAAAAGGAACAGAATTTAATCCTACTTGTATCTGATGTTTAGGGTTAAATTGATATCCAACCCAACCATGTTTTAACATGCCTCCACCAGAAGAAGAGGAATAAAAGCGATATTCCGCATCAAAAAGAAGATTCTTATAACTCCCTTTTGCATTTAATCTGAAAACATCGAAACCAAACTCTCCTCCCTTCTTCTTACTCTCTTGAATCCAATCAGAGTAATTATAATTAAAACGTAACGCTCCGCCTAATTTAATAGAAGGTGATGTTTTTGCTTGAACTTGTATTGATAATGATAAAAAAATGAATAATAGAAAAGTTAGACTGATCTTGTTTTTAAGTCTCATTAAATAAAAAGTGTTTTGATTTTAGCACGTAAGTGCCATCTTTTAGGTTAGTAAATGTTATTTTTGAAGCAACAACAAAACACAAAACATGCAATTGCTTATCGCTTTTAGAATGGACGATAAAAATCAAAAAATAATGTATTTTTATCAGGAAATCGACATTCAAAGATATGAAAATTATAGCACCAACCCAAATTAAAATAATAAAATCCTATATTAAACGCATATAAATACAACAGCAAACCCCTATCAGTAAATAGACACAGGGATTTTAACATTTAGATTAAAAGATTATGCATTTCATCGGAAAATAAAAAAAATCAACATAAAACAGAGCTGTTTATCTTTTTCTTGAGATCGCTTCTGATGGAGTTTCACCGTATTGATCTTTATAGCATTTAGAGAAATAAGAAGGGGAAGAAAAGCCTACTTCATAAGCAATATCGGCCACTGATTTATTAGGTATGTGCATTAGTTGCTTCGCTTTTTGTAAGCGATATAAACGCAACAATTCATTAGGTGCATAATTGGTCAAAGACTTAATTTTTCTATAGAGTTGAACTCTGCTCATTCCCATTTCAACTCCTATATCTTCTACACTTAATGTAGAATCACTCATATGTTTTGCCAATAAATCATTAAAACTTTGTATAAACTGTCTATCAATATCTCCTACACTATCATTTATAAAAATCTCATTTTCAGATAGAGCTTTTTTCATTTGCTTTCTAGCTTCTAAAAGATTTTTCACTCTAGATACTAATAGTTTAGAACTAAATGGTTTGGAAATGTAAGAGTCTGCACCTCCTTCATATCCTTTTATACGCTGTTCATCAAGAGAACAAGCTGTCAGTAGTATAATAGGAATATGACTTGTCTGTATTTCACTCTTCAAAATCCGACAACACTCAAAACCATCAATTCCTGGCATCATTACATCCGAAATAATTAAATCTGGTACAAAGTGTTTAGCTAGTTGAATACCATTTTCTCCATTTTCAGCTTCGATTAATGTATAATCTTCACTTAAAATCTCATATAAGTAGGATCGTATATCAGCATTATCTTCAATCAGTAATATTGATTCTTTATCTTCATCATAGATTCTAAAAAACTTTTCTTGCTCATTTACTACTTTATCATCTGTTCTCTCTACCCTATCAAAAGCCTCTTCAAAAATTGAGCCTTCACTAGACTTTGCTAAACTTGCTACACCTACTAGATTTTGACTGTTAGGCAAGAAAACAACAAATTCAGTCCCCTCTCCCTCCTCACTTGATACACTAACAGCACCACCATGCATATCAACAAAAGCTTTTACTAATGCAAGCCCTATGCCCGATCCAGCATAATTACTATCTATTTTATAAAACCGATTAAAAATAGACTTTACATGCTCTTTAGATATTAAGCTTCCGCTATTTTTTACTTTAAGTTGGAACCCATCTATCCCATTAAAACAGGCATGAGATAAACTGACAACAATACACCCTTTTTCTGGTGTAAACTTTAAAGCATTAGATAATAAATTAAAATATATACGTTCTAGTTTTTCTAAATCAACATCAGCAATAAATGGATAAGTGTTTTCCTCAACTAGGAAAGAAAAATTTATATTTTTTCTCTTTGAAGCAATATCAAATGAATCGTTCCACTCATTAAATGCATTCTCTATATTTATTGACTGGGGATTAAAACCTAACTGGTTATTCTCATACTCCCTAAAATCTAGTATTTGATTGACTAATCGA